>NZ_JBSXMU010000009.1:0-68636 GCF_054073225.1 Teichococcus aerofrigidensis | reverse complement strand
GGCGACGCGCCTGCGCCGCCTCGCCGCCATGGCCGAGGCCGCGGGCGGCGGGCTGCTGGCCAGCACCGAGCCGCGCTTCCACACGCCCGGCCGCCGCCGCCTGGCCGATGTGATGACCGCGATCCGCCTGGGCCGCCGGGTCGAGGATCTGGGCTTCCAGGCCGAGCCCAATGCCGAGCGGCGGCTCAAGCCGCTGGCGGCGATGCGCGCCCTCTACCGGGACCATCCGGCGGCCCTCGACTGGAGCCTGCGGATACTGCGCGCCAGCGCGGGCTTCTCGCTCGGCCAGCTGCGCTACGAATATCCGCACGAGATCCTGGAGGACGGCTGCAGCGCGCAGGAGACGCTGGAGGGACGCGTGCGGCAGGCCGTGGCCGCGCGGTGGGACGCCCCGGCACCCGGCCTGCTGCGCCGGCTCGAGGAGGAGCTGCGGCTGATCGGCGCCTTCGGCTACGCGCCCTATTTCCTGACGGTGCACGAGATCGTCCGCTTCGCCGAGGCGGAGGGCATCCTCTGCCAGGGCCGCGGCAGCGCGGCCAATTCCGCGGTCTGCTACGTGCTCGGCATCACCGCCATCGATCCCGAGCAGAACGACCTGCTCTTCGCGCGCTTCCTCTCCGCCGCGCGCGACGAGCCGCCCGACATCGACGTCGACTTCGAGCACGAGCGGCGCGAGGAGGTCATCCAGCACATCTACCGCCGCTACGGCCGTGACCGCGCCGCCATCTGCGCGACCGTCATCCGCTACCGCCCCCGCAGCGCCCTCCGCGAGGTCGGCAAGGCGATGGGCCTCAGCGAGGACGTCACCGCGCGCCTGGCCGGCGCCGCCTGGGGGCCGGGGCGGGAAGAGACGCTGCCGGCGCTCGCCGCCGGCGAGGGGCTCGATCCGGAGGAGCCGCGCCTGGCCCTGGCGCTCCGCCTCGCCGAGGAGCTGCAGGATTTCCCGCGCCATCTCGCCACCCATGTCGGCGGTTTCGTCATCACCGAGGGGCCGCTGGTCGAGCTGGCCGTGGTGACCCGGGCGGCGATGGAGGACCGCACCGTCCTCGAATGGGACAAGGAGGATATCGACGCCCTCGGCATCCTGAAGGTCGATGTGCTCGGCCTTGGCATGCTCTCCTGCCTGCGCCGCGCCTTCGACCTGCTCGCCGCGCACAAGCAGCTTCCCGCCGCGCTGCGCAGCCTGCCGCGCGAGTGCCCGGACACCTTCGCCATGCTGCAGCGGGCGGATTCCGTCGGCGTCTTCCAGGTGGAGAGCCGGGCGCAGATGAACATGCTGCCGCGCCTGAGGCCGCGCTGCTTCTACGACCTGGTCGTGCAGGTCGCCATCGTCCGGCCGGGGCCGATCCAGGGCGGCATGGTGCATCCCTACCTCCAGCGCCGCGCCCGGGCGGAGCCGGTCGTCTTCCCCTCCCCCGCCCCGCCGCACCCGCCGGACGAGCTGGTGCCGGTGCTGGGCCGCACCCTCGGCGTGCCGCTGTTCCAGGAACAGGCGATGCGGCTGGCCATCGTCGCCGCCGGCTTCAGCGAGGCCGAGGCCGACCGGCTGCGGCGCGACATGGGCCGCTTCCGGCAGTCCGGAAAGATGGACGAGTACCGGCAGAAGCTGGTCGGCGGCATGACGGCGCGAGGCTATGAACGGGACTTCGCCGAGCGCGTCTTCGAGCAGATCAGGGGCTTCGGCGACTACGGCTTCCCGGAGAGCCATGCCGCGAGCTTCGCGCATCTCGTCTGGGCCTCGGCCTGGATCAAGTGCCACCATCCGGAGGTCTTCGCCTGCGCCCTGCTGAACAGCCAGCCGCTCGGCTTCTACGCCCCGGCGCAGATCGTCCGCGACGCCGTGGCCCATGGCGTGACGGTGCGGCCGGTCGCGGTGAACGTCAGCGCCTGGGACTGCACGCTGGAGGCGGCGGCGGCAGGATCCGGCGGCCTCGCCCTGCGCCTTGGCCTGCGCATGGTGCGGGGCCTGGCGGCGGCGGAGGGGCAGGCCCTGGTGCAGGCGCGCCAGGCCGGCAACGGCGCGCCCTTCACGGGGCCGGAGGAAGCCCTGCGCCGCGCCGGCCTGTCGCGCGCCGCCCTGGAGGCCCTCGCGGCGGCGGACGCCTTCCGGGATTGCGGGATGGACCGCCGGCGGGCCGCCTGGGCCGTCCATGGAACCGAGCGCGCCCCGCCGCCCCTCTTCGCCACCCAGGACAGCCTGCCGCTGCTGCCGGAGCCGCAGCCCCGCCTTCCCGCCCTCGGCGAGGGCGCGGCCCTGGTCGCCGACTACCGTGCGACCGGCCTGACCCTCGGCCGGCATCCCCTGGCGCTGCTGCGCCCGACCCTCGACGCGCTCGGCTGCGACGACAGCCGGCGCCTGGCGGCGGCGGCGAGCGGCGCGCGCCTTCGCCTGGCCGGCCTGGTGCTGATGCGTCAGCGCCCCGGCACCTCCAAGGGCGTGGTCTTCCTCACCACCGAGGACGAGCATGGCAGCGCCAACATCGTGGTCTATGCCAGCCTGGCGCGGCGCGACCGCCGTGCCCTGATCGGCGCCCGCCTGCTGATCGTGGAAGGCCATGTCGAGCGCGGCCAGGGCGACCACGCCGTGCCCATCCTGCATCTGATCGCCAGCCGCCTGATCGATCGGACGGCGCTGCTGGACGGGCTGGAGGCGGAGACCTCCGCCTCCCGCTCGCCCCGCCTGCAGCCCAGCCGCGACTTCCGCTGAGGCGGCCTGTGAACCTTGCCAGCCAGGACCGCCCGTGCCGCCTTCCCGCCGCCCTCCAGGCCGGCTGGCGGGCCGCAGGCGGGACTCGGCATCCCGCGAATCGCCCCTCGTGCTGTGAACCTTGCCAGCCGATGCGAACCTTGCCAGCCTGGGCGAAGCCGTCCCTGTGAACCTTGCCAGCCACCCGCGCCGCGTCCGCTGTGATCCCTGCCAGCCCGGCCGATCCGGCATTAAGCCTCCAGAATCAAATGCCTGGCGGGTTATCCACACGAACCCTGCCAGCCCTTCTTCAATAACAATCCTCCTGAATCCCGAAGGATTGCCCTGGGCTGGCAAGGATCACAGGCCTGGGAGGGAACGGCTGGCAAGGTTCGCATCGACGGCGGCCGGGAAGCCGTTGCAGTTTTCGCCCCATGGTCGAGCCGAAGACGATTCCCCCTGACCACCCCATTGGCCGCCCCGCTGAACGAGGCACGGCTCGCAGGAACCAGGGCGACCTGTTCCAGACCGGCACGGACGTGCATCGGGTGGTCGCAACCAAAGGTGTCAAGGGTGCGGTCGAGGCCGCCCAACTCGCCATTCTGGAGCCCAGGCCGAACAGCCTGTCCAAGGCCCTGGCCGGCCGGATGGGGCGCCAGATCGCCGACAACGCCTCCTCGGCCATCGTGCGCGAATTCGAGGGCACCAGCGAGATCGGCTACAGCTATTCCGCCTGGTGCCTGGCCGGCCTGCCGCACCGGGACCAGCCCAAGGACCAGAACTGGTTGATCGAGACCGACTTCGCCCGGCTGCTGGTCCGGCCGGGCGTGCGGCTGCGGGACGACAACAGCCAGGAGTATATCGGCACGCCCTTCGGCAGCTATGCCCGGCTGCTGCTGATCGACTGGCAGACCGAGGCGCTGGAGCGCGGCAGCCGCGAGATCCACATGGGCCGCTCCGCCAGCGCGGTCGTCACCCGGCTCGGCATCAACCGCGGCGGGCCGAGCAACGGCAAGGTGGCCGACCAGCTGGAGCGGCTGGCCACCTGCACGGTCGACTTCAGCTTCGGCAACGACAAGAAAGGCGTCATCGTCAACCAGCGGCTGGTCGATGCCTTCAGCTATGTCGGCGAGCCCGACCCGCGCTCCAAGAAGACGGCGCGGCTGGTCGAACGGGTGATGCTGTCGCAGGCCTTCTTCGACGAGCTGCGGCGCCATCCGGTGCTGGTGGACCGCGCGGCGCTGCGGGACATGACCACCTCCCCTCTTGCCATCGACATCTACCTCTGGCTCGCCTACCGGCTGCACTCCCTGCAGAAGGAGACGCCGATCGGCTGGGAAAGGCTCTGGCGGCAGTTCGGCTCCAAGGTCGGCGCGCTGAAGAACTTCAAGACCCAGTTCGAGGGGCCGCTTCACCTGGCGCTGTCCTCCTACAAGAACGCCAAGGTCCGCGTCACCGACCGCGGACTGCTGCTGGAGCCCTCCCCGCCTCCCATCCGCCCCTAGCCGGCTTGCAAGGTTCACACCCCGGCAGCGTCCGGGGTCACGACTTCGGGGAAGGCTCCCGCGCCATCAGCTCCGGCAGCTGGTCGATCAACGACTGAACCGTCTCGTCCGGCAGCGCCGTCGCGAAGCGGAACACCCATTGGCCGCCATTGCGGGTCAAGGTTCCCAGCCTCTGACCCTTATGGACGATATGCCGCCGCTCCGGCAGGGCGGCCCGGCCGGAGGCGGCGGGACCGCGCCCCTCGGCGGCCCGCATCAGGAGGGCGATCTGCTCCTCGCCATCGATCAGGCCGCGGTCACCGCCCGCATCCTGCATCTGGGCATCGAGCGCGGAGAGAATGCGGGGCAGCACCGCCTCATCGGCCTCCACGGCCTCCATCACCCGCCGCGCCCGCAGCATGGCCAGGCGTCGTGGCTCCTTGAGCCGGCGGATGATCTCCTCGGGGAAGCGCGACAGCCGCAGATAGAGGCTGAGGGTTGAGGGATCGAGACCGAACTGCGCGGCGATCTCGCGCGATTGGAGATCGAGGCGCGCCCGCACCTGTGCGAACCAACGCGCCCGCTCCAGGGCGGAGATATCCTCCCGCCGCTCGTTCTCCGAGAATTGGACCCGCAGCATGGCCGCGTCATCCAGCGGGCGGACGCGGGACAGGACCTGGAGGCCCAGCTGACGGCAGGCCTCGAGGCGCCGCCGCCCGGCCGCGATCTCGAACCCCCCCTCCCCCGCCACCCGGACCGTGATGGCATCGTTCTGCCCGTTGGCCCGGATATCGGCCAGCAAGGCCTCGAATTCCGGCCCCTCGAAGGCGCCCGGCAGGCGGTCATGCGGCAAGGGGTCGCGGATCAGGCCAGGGTCCAGGAAGAGAAACTCCTCCTCCGAGGCCCCCGCCCGCTCGGCCAGCCCGCGGGTCCGGGCCAGTTGCTCCTCCAGGGCGGCATTGGTGGTGCTGGCGCGGGCCAGCTCGGCCTCCAGCCGGCCGATGCGCTCGCGCAGGCCTTCCGCCATGGCGCCCAGGGCCGCCGCGGGGCGGTGCGTCGCCCCAGGCGAGCCGAGGGCCGCGGGCTCACCGGCCACCGTTGCGGTCCGGTCGCGCAAGGCCTGGGCCAGGTTCTGGAAGCGGGATGCGGGAGGCTTCATGCCTGTTGCTCCTTGCGACCCGGCCGCCCCTCGCCGCTCGCCCGCCCCCAGTGGCGCAGGATGGCGGCCTCGACGGCGCGGTTGACGGCGTTGGCGCTGGCGATGGCCCGGTTGTAGGCGGCCCGGTCGGTGCTGGGCTCGTACTCGTAGAGGGTTTCCTTGCCGAAGCCCGCCGTGCCGACGATCCGGGAATGCAGGAAAGCCTCCCGCAGGACAAGAGACCCGAAGCGCTCGCGGATCAGCTGCGCCAGGGCATCCTGACTGCGGTCGGTGGGATCGAAGGCGGTGAGCAGGATATGGCTGAAGGCGAAGTCCAGGCCGTGGCCGAAGGCGGCCTGGAACTCGGCGGTGTAATCGGACAGATGGGCGAAGAACTCGCCGGTCGAGGCCAGGTCGGTCATGGTGGCGCGGCTGGGCACGATGATGCCTGTGGCGGCGTGCAGGGCCGTGGACATCAGCATGTTGACGTCCGGGCGGGTGTCGACCACCGCGATGTCGTAGCGGTCCTGAACCGTGCTCAGGAAAGCCTTCAACTCGTCGAAGTAAAGGATTTCCTCCTCAACCCCCTGCCCGGCACGGCGCGCGAGAATCTCCTCACCTTCTCCTAAAGCTGGGCTGGCGGGGACGAGATCGATGGCCGGCCAGTAGGTCGGGCGACAGAGCCTCGCGGCCGAACCGGCCGCGCTGCCGGCGGGACGGTTCAGCCAGGCTGTGAAGCAACCTTCGGCTCCGACGTCGAGGCCAGGCTGGAAGCCGAACTGCGCCGAGGCACTGCCCTGGCTGTCGAGATCGACCATCAGCACCCTATAGCCCGCGAGCGCCATATATTGGGCGAAGTGAACGCTGCTGGTCGTCTTCGCGGAACCGCCCTTGAAGTTGGTGAAGACGACAGTGGCCAGGGCTTCGCCGGAAGCCGGGTCGCGACGCGTGGAGATGAGCTTCCCTTGAGCCTCAAGCTGGCGCCGAGCCTGTTGCAGCTCACCGAAGGTGAGACGGGCGCGCGGTGCGATCCCCCGGACTTCCTGGCGCGGAAGGGCCTGACGCAACAGGCGCGGCGCCACTCCCCACAGACTGGCGATTTCCGCGACCGAGAAATCCCGCAGTCGTTTGCGCCGCTCCGGCGCGTTCTCGATCTCGATGGCGCTGCGCTGCGCCTCGCGCAGCACCTGGGCGACATGCCGGAAGGCTTCGGACTGACTCATGCGATCGCGGCTTCCCGAATGGTTGCTCTCCGCATAAGCAGTCGGCTTCAGAATGGGAAGCCCCTCCCGCACTTGGATGCATCCAATCGACGCCCTCCATGGACACCACACCCAGGGTTGGATGCATCCAAGTGCGGGAGGGCAAGCAGAGGAAGAGGCCTTTTCGTGAGCCAATCCGATGAACTTGCGAAGGTCAAGGAGCGTATCCGCCTGCTGACGGAGAGGACGGTCTCCAACGGCTGCACGGAGGCCGAGGCCCTGCAAGCCGCGGAGATGGTGGGCCGCCTGCTCGACCGCTACGCGCTGAGCATGAGCGAGATCGAGGTCCGGCAGTCGGTCTGCGTCCAACGCAGCGTCCCTCTGATGGGACAGCAGCGACGGCCCATCGATGCCTGCGTACCGGCCGTGGCGCGCTTCTGCGACTGCAAGGTCTGGCTGGCGCGGGAGGGTGAACATGCGGAGTATGTATTCTTTGGTTTCGAGGAAGATGTCAGCCTGGCCATCTATCTGCTCGCCGTCGTCGAGAGAGGCATGCGGCATGAGCTCGAAGCCTTCCGCGCCCTCCGTCCGCAGCTTCGCGGCCCGGATCTGCGCGTGGCGTCCCGGCGCCACCAGCAGGGCATGGCCGTCCGCGTCGGCGAGCGCCTGGAGGCCATGCACCGCGAGCGTGGCCGGCAGCGGCACAGGGAGGCGCCGGCGGGCGCCGCGCTCATGGTGGTCAAGCAGGCGACGGTGGAAGAGGCCTTCCGTGAAACCCGCATCCGCCTGACCCGAACCCGGCCCAGCGCCGTCCGGCTGGATGCCGCCTATCGGCAGGGCTACGACGCCGGAGGCCGGATCAATCTCAACCGGCCGCTGCGGGGCCAGGGGAGGGAGCGGCTGCCGTGATGGCGCGCGATGTCCAGCGCGGGCGGGTCTATGCGTGGGAGGACGCCATCATGGCGGAGCTTGCGCCGGGGACGCTTCGCTTCGAGGCGGCGCAGCCCATGGTCGATGCGCTCTGGGCCGAGCAGGGGCTGCGTCACCCGCCTCGTGTCGAGCGCCTGCCGGTCCAGGCGCGCCGGCGGCAGGCGGATGCCGATCGTCTCCGCATCCGCCTGCCGCCGGAATTCCCGGCCTGGCTTCTGCTGCACGAACTGGCCCATGCCCTGAGCACCACCTTCGATGGCCGTTCGGATGGGCACGGTCCCCGTTTCATGGGGCTCTACCTGGGCCTGCTGATCCGCTATCTGCGCCTGCCGGAGGACCGGCTACTGGCCAGCCTGTCCGCGCGCGGCATCCGCGTGGCGCGCGACGCGCGGCCGGCCTTCCTGGATCCCTGAAGGTCGGCCGGGCAAGTCGTGCTCAGATGGGGCAGACCCCGCTGGCGCATTGCAGGTGCGCCCAGTCCACGGCCTCCCGCACGGCGCTGTCGTCGATGCCTTCGACCAGGGCAGCGAAACGCCCGGCCGACACCTCTTCCTCCGGCAGATACTCGTAGCCCAGCTCGGAGTCCGGCCGGCTCGGCAGGACGGAGCAGCAGCGGATGCGTGGCTGCTCCCGCAGCACGATGGCGCGGAACGCCTTGAGATCATGCCGGTCGGTGTAGATCTTCAGCGTGTAGCTGACCTGGTTGCCCCGCTCCGCGCCGATCCAGTGCCGCTCCAGCAGCCGCAGCCAGCGATACTGCTCGTCCGGCGTGGCCTCTGGCGCCGTCACCAGGCCGCTTTCCATGCCGAGCCGCTGCGCCAGCGGCACCGTGGGAAAGCCGACGATGGTCATGCCCGGGAAGCTGCGCAGCTCGCGCAGGGAATAGCCGCGCGCCGCGTAATCCGCCAGCAGGGGGTCGGAGCCCGGCCGCCACGCGCCGGTCTCGTCCCGCGTGCCCTTGAACTGCACCCAGCGCAGATACTGGCGCCGCGCCGGCAGATGGGCGCCCTCGGTCAGGCCGAAGAGCTTGCTGGTGGTGCCGGCCGGCTTCACCGTCGTCACCGTCACGGGGCGCGCCATGCCGAGCTCGTCGGCGTAGTCGTCCGCCTCCTGCTTGGCGCTTTCGGAAAGACGGTCGAGCATGGACCAGAAGGGGGCGGCGCGGGCCTCGTCCAGCAGGTCGGCGAAGCCGAGGCCGAAGCGCATCCAGGCCCATTCATGGAGGCCCGTCGGGCCGATGCCGATCCGGTTCGTCCGGGCCACTTCCTCGCCGTAGAGGGCGTCCATCCGATTGGCGCGGATGAGGAAGCGGACGCCGAGACGCACCGCGTCCTCGACCCGCGCGTCCCAGTGCGCGGCGATCTCATCGGGCACCGCGCCGGGGGTGATGCTGGCCAGGTCCAACGGGCAGGCCAGCAGGGGCGCGAAATCGGCGATGACGCAGTAGCCGCCGGTGACATGCAGCGTGATCTCGCCGCAGGGATTGGTGGTGACGGGAAACCGCGCCGTCGCCGCGCGGCGGGCCACCTCGGCCAGCAGGCCGGCGGCGGCGTCCACCTGATAGCGGGCGCTGTGGAAGTCGCGGCCATCCTCATGCACCGGCTTGTTCCAGGCGCTGCCGGTCCGGTGGTCCTCCAGCAGGTCGCCGTTGATGAAGCCGGGCTCGCCATTGATATAGGCGCAGGCGGTGACCTCCTCGAAGACCATTCGGGCCTGGCGGGTGAGGGCGTCCGCCGGATCCCCGCCGCGCAGGCGCTGCCAGAAATCCCGGTCCACCATGACCGAGTGGTTGGCGGTCCAGAGCCCACCCTCGGACTTGGCGCGGATGAAGCGGCGGATGCCGGGATCGCGCCAGGACTTGGTGGCCATGCGGGCCGCGCGTCGGGCTCCGCCGACCTGCACCTCCACCGAGAGATGATGATCGACCAGCAGGGCCTGCTCCCAGGGCTGCAGGACCTCCGAGGCCGGGTCGCGCGTCCGGGCGGGTTCGATGACGTGGCGGCGGATATGGATCAGGCCGCGCAGCAGGGAGATCGGGCCCGAGGAGGGGCGGCCCTGCATGCCGCGGATCGGGCTGCCGGCAGGCCGGATGGCGGACAGGTCGAGCACCAGCACCCGGTCGCGCTCCTGGCGGAACGCCATGGCCTCGAGGATCTCGATGGCCTTCGCCCAGCCTTCCCGGCTGTCTTCCACGCGGTGCAGCACGGCATTCGCGGGCAGGGGGGCGAGGCCGGGGATCATCTCGCGGGCCAGGAAGTCCAGCACCTGCGCCTCGGCCGCGGCGTCGAACTCCGCCTCGCCCGTGCCCCAGGGCAGCAGGCCCATCTCCAGGCCGAAGCGCAGCCGCGCAGCGCGATCGGCGGGATAGTCGGCATGGTCGGCGGCGAGATGCAGGCGCAGCTCGGGCGCCTTGGCCCAGTCGATGGCGATCAGCGCATCGTCATAGGCGCGCCCCACGCCGGAGCCGTTCAGCAGCAGGTAGAACTCCGCGAAGGCGGTGATGGCCGTGGCGCAGTTGGTGAAGACCTCCATATTGCGCCCGGCCTGTCCGGCATCGCCATGCTGCAGGTGGCGCCCCGAGGTCAGCAGCGCGCCGGTCGCGATGGCGTTGCGCAGCCTCGCCTGCTCGCCCGCCCTGTCGCCGCCCGGCAGCAGGCTCATATTCCCCGCCGCGACACGATCCGCCACCCGGCCGAAATCCTCCCCATCCTCGGGGCGGAAGACCGTGCGCCGCCCGACGGCGAGCCCCATGCCGCTGTCCAGCCGGCGGGCCGCCAGCGGTTTCTCGCCAAAGCTCCGACCCGGGATCGTGGCGGGGCCACGCCCCGGCAGGGCAAGGGCGTGAAGCGGCTGGCTGTAACCATCCATATCGACTGGCTCCGGTCTGCAAGGCCCTGGGAAGTTGCGAATCGATCGCAGGCCTTATGCTAGATATGGTAGAGGAACAGGCTTCAAAACACCATATGAAGCGTTCGGCTGGGGAAGTTCACATCCCCGCTCGCCGCAGGAGACAGCCGCGGGATGCGGTGCCCGGAACCCCCCGGCGCGCCTGCCGGAACAGGGTGGGACCGCGGGTCGGGCAGGGGAGGGAGGCCGCCGGCCCGCTCACCAGATGGGGCAAGGAAGGCTCGCTAACGCCTGGAAACGCGGTGTCCGTGCCTCAGGGCGCCTCTGTGAACCTTGCCAGCCATAAGGGAGGCCGGAGACGGGAGGACGGCGCCAGGAACAGCGCGCCGGGCGATCGAGGCCATCCTTCCTCCAAGACTCTCGACGCAGGGCCGGCGGGCAAGGTTCACACCTCGCCGCGCCTCTCCAGGCCGCCCGGCATGGCGCGGAAATGGGTCAGCGTGCGCTCGGCGTGCAACATGCGGTGCGACAGCGCCTTCCGGGCATAACGGGCGACGACGTCGCAATGCCCTGGATCCCCGGCCAGATCGGTCATCTGATGGGGGTCGCGCTCGAGGTCGAAGAGCAGCGGCGGCAGGGCGGTGAAATGGACATACTTCCACCGCGCATCCTGCACGACGCAGAGCGAACAGGCGTCCATCGGCAGGCCGAGCGCCGCCTCCGGCCTGGAATAGTACACATCGCGGAAGTCGTATTCGTAGAAGAGGTGGTCGCGCCATCCTGCGGGCCGCTCGCCGCGCAGCAGAGGCAGCAGGGAATGGCCGTCACAGGCGCGGGGCGGCTGGCCGCCCAGCCATTCCAGGATGGTCGGCAGCACGTCGACGCTCTCGGTGAAGGCATCCTCGATGCGGCCGGCGCCCTGGGGCGCCAGCGGGTCCTTCACCACGAGCGGGACGCGGAAGCTCTCATCGTGATAGCCGACCTTGCCCAGGAGGAAGTGGTCGCCAAGCTGCTCGCCATGGTCGGAGGTGAAGACGATCATCGTGTCGTCCCACTGCCCTGTCTCGTCCAGATGGGCGAAGACCGCGCCGAGCGCGTCATCCACCTCCGTGATCAGCCCGGCATAGGTCGCGCGCATCTGCCGGATGGCGGCCTCGGACAGTGCGGCGGCGGCGCCGCCGGCGCCCTGGAAGAAGGAGCCCTGGCCGATGCCGCTCAGGTAGAAGCCGAGCAGCGGATGCTGCGCCGCCTCCTCCCGCCAGTCGGACCGGCGGCGGATCGCCGGCATCTCCGCCGGCGCGTACATCCGGTTGTAGGGGGCAGGGGCGATGAAGGGCGGATGCGGACGCCAGTAGCCGAGATGCAGGAACCAGGGCCTGTCGCCCTTACCCTTCAGGTAGGTCAGGGCGCGCTCGGTGAAGTAGGCGGTGTCGGACAGCGCGGCCGGGATGCGGCAGGGGCGGTCGGTCGCGCCGGGGGCGGCATCCTCCCCCTCGGGCAACCAGATGTCCTCGCGGTTGGCCGGCAGCGGGTAGCCCTTCTGCGCCAGCCAGCCGAAATAGCCATCCATGCTGGGCTCGAAGGCGCCGACGCTGCGGAAGCCCTCCATCAGGTCGCCCAGGAGAGTGAAGCGGAAATCCTCTGACGTGGTGGAGCGCGGATCGGGCGTGGAGGTGGTGTAGCCGATCAGCGCGGGATCGTAGCCGATGCCGCGCAAGGCCTTGCCGAGGTTCATGTGCCGCGCGTCCAGCGGCACCGTGTTCTGCACCGCCCGGTGGTTCATCAGATAGAGCCCGGTCAGCAGGCTGGCCCGCGCCGGGCCGCAGGGCACGGCATTGGTCACGTGGTTGCGGAAGGTCACGCCTTCCCGGCAGAGGCGGTCGAGGTTCGGCGTGCGCAGGAACTTCGCGCCCAGGGCCGGCACGAAATCCGCGCGCCACTGGTCGACGACAATCAGCAGGACATTCTTCCGGCGCGCCATTCCCATCCCCATCTGCGACAATGGGCGCGACCGGTTACGCGTGGATGACGACGATGGAATGACGCCCCGATGTCGTTGCCGTGACAAAGGGAGACGACCCCTGCCGGCTTGACGGAAGCACGATTATTCTGGACACATCTCGATATTCCACGATGAGGGGCGGGAGGATAGCTTCATGCCGCATGACGGACACGACCACCACGACCTTCCGCCGGGCATCCCGGAGGATGGCTGGAAGCACAGCGGCGTTCGCGTGATCCCTGGCGACAGCCTGGACCCGAACACCGCCAGCACGCCCGGCATGAACCGCGCCGCGGCCATCAATGCCGCGCGGGTCGGCGCGCAGAAGATCTGGGCTGGCACAGTTCACATCCACGCCAATGCCAAGACAGGCGCGCATCACCACGGGCCGCTGGAAAGCGTGATCTATATCGTGAAGGGCCGCGCCCGCATGCGGTGGGGCGAGCGGCTCGAATTCGTCGCCGAAGGCGGTCCGGGCGACTTCATCTACGTCCCGCCCTATGTGCCGCACCAGGAAATCAACGCCTCCACCGATGAGACGCTGGAATGCGTGCTGGTGCGCAGCGACAACGAGGCGGTGGTGGTGAACCTGGACATCGAGCCGGTGGAGAAGCCGGAGAACGTCCCCTGGGTCGACCCGATCCACAAGGCGCCGGGCTGAACCGGAAGGCACGGGGCAGGGGGCACGGCATCTTCGGGTTGCGCTCCCGCGCCAGGCTCCGAACTATGGGGGGATGTCCATGCGAATCAGCACTCTCACCCTGAACCCCACCATCGACCTGGCCTGCGAGGCGGAGAAGGTCCGCCCCGTGCGCAAGGTCCGCACCTTCGACGAGCGGCAGGACCCGGGCGGCGGCGGCGTCAACGTCGCCCGCGTGGTGCGTGAGCTCGGCGGCGAGACCCTGGCCATGGTTCTGGTCGGCGGTGTCACCGGGCACTTCCTGGAGGAGCTGCTCGAGGAGATCGGCGTGCCGCACCGCAGCATCCCGATCGCCGGCCGCACCCGGATCAGCCAGACGGTGCTGGACCGCAGCCTGGGCGAGGAGTTCCGCTTCGTCCCCGAGGGGCCCGAGGTCGCCGAGGCGGAGTGGCAGGCCGCGCTGGCCGCGCTGGAGGAGCTGCCGGAGGGCGAGTGGCTGGTGGCCAGCGGCAGCCTGCCGCGCGGCGTGCCGGAGGATTTCTATGCCCGGGCCGGCGCCATCGCCCGGCGGCGCGGGCTGCGCATGGTGCTCGACACCTCCGGCGCCGCGCTGCGCGCCGGGGTGGGGCCGGAGATCGAGCTCATCAAGCCGAGCCTCGGCGAATTCGAATCCCTGGTCGGGCGCGAATTGCGGGGCGAGGGAGATCTGGAAGCGGCGGCGCGGGAGATGCTGGGCCGTGGGATCGCGCGGCGCATCGCCGTCACGCTCGGCAAGGATGGCGCACTGCTGGCCTGGGAGGGTGGGCTGCGCCGCCTGGACGCGCTGCCGGTGACGGTACGCGGCGCGGTCGGCGCGGGGGACAGCTTCGTCGCCGCCATGACCCTGGCCCTGGCGCGCGGCGCAGGGGATGAGGATGCCTTCGCCTGGGGCGTCGCAGCGGGTGCCGCCGCCGTATCCAATGCCGGCACCGCGCATCCGACCGAGGCGGATGTGCGGCGCCTGCGGGCGATGGTGCCGGGCCTTCCGCTGCCCGGCTGATCCGGGATCAGGCCCGGAGCTCGGCGCGCAGCCCGTTGCTCCGGCTCAGGACCTGGATGGCCACCTCGCCGGCGGGATGGGCGAAGGTGCCGCCGGCCCGTCCGAAGCCGATGTCGAGATGGCCCTCGCCGAGGCGCAGGTTGCGGAGCGTCAGCCCGTCCAGGAAGCGCGGCAGGGCGGGCTTCTCGAAGCGGATGCAGCCGGCGACGGGATCGAAGCTGAGACCCAGGCAGGTGCCGAGCAGGGCGAGCGGCGTGGTCGCCGCCCAGGCCTGCGGCGAGCAGGCCACCGGATAGAGCGTCGGTCCCTGGCCACGCCGGCGCGGAAAGCCGCAGAACAGTTCCGGCAGCCGGCGCAGGTCCACATAGGTCGCGGCCGCGAAGAGGCCTTCGAAGATGCGGATGGCCGCGGCGGTCTGACCATAGCGGACGAAGCCCTCCGCGATCAGCGCGTTGTCATGCGGCCAGACCGAGCCGTTGTGATAGCTCATCGGATTGTAGCGGGGCTGGCCGGCGGCCAGGGTCCTGATGCCCCAGCCGGAGAAGAAGGCGGGCTCCATCATGGCCTGCGCCACGCGCTCGGCGCGGTGCGGCAGGGCGATGCCGGCGAAGAGCGCGTGCCCGGCATTGGAGGCGCGGACCCGGCAGGGCCGCTTGCGGCCATCGAGCGCCAGCACATAGGTGCCCAGCGCCTCGTCCCAGAAGGCGGTGTCGAAATCACGCTGCAGGCGTGCGGCGCGTTCCTCCAGCGCGGCGGCGCGGGCCGCCGGGCCGCGCGGCCGCGCGATGCCGGCCGCGGCGCGCCAGGCGGCATAGACATAGGCCTGCATCTCGACGAGGGCGATCGGGCCTTCCGCCATCTCGCCACTGGCGTGGAAGATGGAATCGTGGCTGTCCTTCCAGCCCTGGTTCAGCAGCCCGTCCGGCCGCTTGCGCTGGTACTCGACGAAGCCGTCGCCATCGGGGTCGCCGCTCTCCTCGATCCAGCCGAGCGCCGCCTCGATGTTCGGCCAGAGCCGCCGCAGATGCGCGATGTCGCCGGTGCGGTCGAGATAGGCGCCGGCCAGCATGATGAAGAGGGGGGTGGAATCGACGCTGCCATAGTAGCGGCGGAAGGGCACCTCGCCGAGCATGGCCATCTCGCCCTGGCGCGTCTCGTGCAGGATCTTGCCCGGCTCCGCATCGGTCAGCGGATCGGTTTCCGTCGCCTGGTGGGCCGCCAGATAGCCGAGGACGCCGCGCGCCAGGGCGGGATCGTACCAGAGCGTGTGCCAGGCGGCGATCAGCGCGTCGCGGCCGAAGGCGGTGCTGTACCAGGGGATGCCGGCGTAGGGGTACGGACCTTCCGGCTTGTCGGTGGTCAGCATGCTGAGATCGGCCCCGGCGCGGTGCAGCGTCTCGTTGAAGATGTCGTTGCTGGTCTCCACGCGGGTTCGGCGGGCCTGCACCATGCGGAGCGCGCGGCGGGAGTGCCGCAGCGCCTGGCCGAAGGCCGTCTGCGGCGGGCAGGCGGCGGTGGGCCGGTCACAGCCGATCTCGACGAAGAAGGCCCGCCGCTCGCCCGGCAGGAGGTCGAACCGGAAGACCGCGCGATGCGATTCGAGGTGTTCCGGCGTGGGGTCGAAGCGCAGTCGCGTCTCGCGCCGCACGGAATCGAGACCGGTATAGGCCAGCCTGACCTCCGCCGGCCCGGTCTCGGCCGCGTGCCGCGTGCCGTGGCGGAGGCGCTCGGCGCCACGGGCCTCGAAGAGATCGGCGAAGTCGGAATCGAAGTAGAGCTCGATGGTGACGTGGCGCCGGCGGTCGTCGAAGTTCCGCACCGAGATGCGTTCGTGGCAGGTGCTGTCCCAGAGGAAGCGGCTGCGCCGCAGGTGGATGCGGTCATTGGGAAGACCCGCCGCCTCGCCGGATGCCGCCGGCAGGTCGGGGTTGGTGAGATCGCAGGCCAGTGCGGCATTGTCGTCCTGCAGGGCGGCGCTGAGCAGCATCGGCCGCGCCCCGTTCAGCAGGAGGGTGTAGAGGGACAGGTAGCGCGTATCGCCGTGGTAGAAGCCCTGGGCACCGGGTCCGAGATCACCGGCATGGTCGAAGAGCGCGAAGCTGTCGCCATGCTTCAGGGTGATCAGATGGCCTTCCTGCAGCGAGACCGTGGCGCTGACCGGGAAGGCCGAGAGGTCCGGGGGGCCGGCCTCCGTCGCATGCCCGTCCATCAGGACACCGCCGGTGTCAGGAGGGGGGTCGGGCAGCGAAATCGGGAGAGGGTCGCAATCATGGGTGGTGAACCTCCGGCGCGCTGCGCTCTATCCGTCGGAAGAACGGAGCCTTCCGTCAAGGGATAAAGCAGACGCGCCGGCAAAGTCACCGGCCGGCGGTCCGGATCTGCGCCCTGCCGCCGGCCGCCCACCCGAGGGCCGGCTTGGCCTCAGCCGGGCATGAGGCCGGCCTCGCGCGCCATGCCGGCCATGTCGTGGCGGGCCTTCTGCATGTCCTCCAGGGTTCCGAAGGCGTTCATGTAGTGGCCCTGGAACCCCCGGCCCTCCAGCAGGGCGAACATGGCGCCGAAGTCGAAATTGCCCTCTCCTGGCAGCAGGTGCTGCTCATGCCCGTTGCGGAAGCAGTCGGCCAGCCGCACCTCCGCCACGCGCTCCAGCGGAATGGCGGAGACGAAGCCTTCCACACCCTCCGGCATGAGATGCGCGTGATTGGCGGTGAAGGAGAGCGCGAAAGCGGGAGAGTGGATCCGCTCGTAGTAGTAGCGCCATTCCTCGATGCTGTGCGCGAGGTAATGCACCTCGGCATCCTGCGGTTCCTTGTTGAGGTTCTCAAGCAGCAGCAGGGCGCCGCGCTTCTCGGCATGCTCGACCATGCGCTGCAGCCGCTCCAGCCCCGCCTCCATGCGGAGCTTCACGTCCGCGGTGAAGTGATAGCCGGCATGCACGACGATCCAGGCGGCGCCGAGCTTGGGTGCCAGGTCGATATAGGCCCGCATGTAGTCGTCCACCGCCTCCGAGAGGAAGGGGGAGTATTCGGCCACGTTCACGGCCGAAAGGGTGTGCAGGCCAAGCGTGACGCCGCGGGCGGCGGCCTGTTCACGGATGGCGGCGGCACGGGCGTCGTCGAAGCGGTCCACACGATTGGCGCCGGTGTCGAGCTGGATGTCGATGTAGCGGACCTGGTTGCGGGCCGCCCATTCGATGGCGTCCTCCAGCGGCAAGCGGCGGCCGATATCCACGCCGATCCTGTCGAGAAGCGTCACGTCGTTTCCTTCCCATTGTTTCTCGTCGGGGGCATCCCCCGGCGTTGGTGTTTATTGTTTACAGCCTGCATTGCCGGTGACAAGCTTCCCGACGGGAGAGGATGTGCCGGAAAGGCCGACCATGCCGCGACGGGGCCATGTCGCCCGGCGCGCGGCCGGCGGCGCCTGTTCCGAGCATGGAGCAGGGAAGGCGAACGACGCGCATGGACATGCCAATCCAGCAACTGGCCGAAGGCAGGATCCTGAGCCGGAAGGAGGCGGGGATCGGCTGGCTGACCATCAATCAGCCGGAGAAGCGCAACGCCATCTCGCTCGCCATGTGGGACGCGATCGGCGCGGTGGCCGAGGACTTCGCCGCCGACCCGGCCGTGCGGGTGGTGGTCATGCATGGCGCCGGCGGCAAGGCCTTCGCCTCGGGCGCCGATATCAGCGAGTTCGACCGCATCCGCGCCGACGCCGCCGCCCAGGAGGCCTATGGCCGGCGCAGCGGTGACGCGCGGCGGAAGCTGGAGGGGCTGGGCAAGCCCCTCATCGCCATGATCCAGGGCTTCTGCATCGGCGGCGGCTATGCCACGGCGCTGATGGCGGATATCCGCATCGCCTCCGAGGACAGCCGGTTCGGCATTCCCGCCGCCCGGCTCGGCATCGCCTACGGATATGAAAGCCTGGAGCGCCTGGTCGCCCTGGCGGGGCCGGCCGTGGCGAAGGAGATCCTGTTCACCGGCCGCCAGCTCGACGCCGCGGAGGCGCTGGGCTTCGGGCTGGTCAACCGCGTGGTGCCGGTCGCGCAGCTGGAGGCGACGGTCAGCGAGCTGGCCGGCCAGATCGCGCGCAACGCGCCACTGTCCATCCGGGCCTCGCGCGAGGCCATCGAGCAGATCGCCGGCGATCCGGCGCGGCGCGACCCTGGCCGGATCGAGGCGCTGAACCGCGCCTGCTTCGACAGCCAGGACTATGCGGAGGGGCGGCGCGCCTTCCAGGAGAAGCGCGCGCCCCGGTTCAGCGGCCGGTGAGCGTCCCGGCGAGCGTCAAGGCGGGCAGAGACCGGCCGCGGCGGAGAGAGCGGAGGAGAGCAAGATGGTAAGGATCAGCAGGAGGATCCTGTTCGGGCTGGCGGCCGGCGGGGCGATGGCCGGCTTCGGGCGGCGGACGGAAGCCGAGGATCTGCTGCCGCACGAGAAGGAGCTTCACGAGGCGGCGAAGCGCGAGGGTGAGATCACCTGGTACACCGGCCAGATGCAGGCCGAGCCCTCCGAGGCGGTGGGCCGTGCCTTCGCGGCCCGCTATCCCGGCGTGAAGGTCAATGTGGTCCGCAGCAGCTCCCAGGTGACCTTCCAGCGCCTGGCGCAGGACATGCGGGCCGGCGTCTCGCAATGCGATGTCTTCAGCTCCACCGATTACAGCCACGCCTCCTATCTGAAGCGGGAGGGCCGGCTGATGCAGTACCGGCCGCAGAATGCCGCGAAGCTCATCCCCGTGGCGCGCGAGGCCGCCGATCCCGACGGGCTGTTCCAGATCACCTATCTGGGCCTCTACCTCATGGCGCGGAACAACAACGCCGTCACCGAGGCCGACGCGCCGAAGGGCTGGAAGGACCTGCTCGACCCGAAATGGCGGGGCAAGATCGCCGTCGGCCATCCGGGCTACAGCGGCGCCATCACCTCCTGGTGCCTGATGATGCAGAAGATGTACGGCTGGGATTACTTCAAGCAGCTGGAGCGCAACAATCCGCTGATCGGCCGCTCCAGCGGCGACCCGGTGACGGCGCTGAACGCCGGCGAGCGCAGCATCGGCGCGGCCATTCCCTCGGCCACGACGCTGCTGAGCATCTCCCGCGGCAACCCGATCACGCTGATCTACCCGACGGATGGCACGCTGATGGTGCCCTCCCCGACCGGGGCGCTCGCCAAGGCACCGCATCCGAACGCGGCGAAGCTGTTCATGGAATTCGTCACCAGCCCGGCCTACCATCAGGCGACGCGGGAATTCTTCGGGGAGTCGCTCCGCCCCGAGGTGCCGCCGCCGCCGGGCGCGCAACCTCTCGACAAGATCCTGATGATCACGCCGACGCCCGAGGAGGTGGAAAGCGGTGGCCAGGAGGTCAAGGAACTCTGGCGCGACACCTTCGGCGTCTGAGCAGGCTGGACAACCCGGCGCGGAGACGCCGGGGCAAAGCAGGAAACGACAGGAGAGGATCATGACGGAGATCAGCCGCCGCGGCGTGCTGGCCGCTGCCGCCATCCTGGCCGGCAGCCCGGCCCAGGCCGCAACGACGCCGATGTCGCCCGAGGAGAAGGCGCTCTACGAGGCAGCCCGGCGAGAGGGCGAGATCACCTGGTATTCCGGCCAGTTGAGCGCCGAACCCTCGGAAGCGGTCGGGCGCGCCTTCACCGAGCGCTATCCGGGCATCCGCGTGAATGTCGTCCGCAGCGCCTCGCAGGTCGCCTTCCAGCGCCTGTCGCAGGACATGCGGGCCGGCGTCGCGCAATGCGATGTCTTCAGTTCGACCGATTACAGCCACTCGACCTTCCTGAAGCGGGAGGGGCGGCTGCTGGCCTATCGGCCGCGCAACGCGGAAGGGCTGCTGGACTTCGTCCGCAAGGCCGGTGATGCGGAGGACCACTTCCACGTCTTCTACATCGGCGTGCATCTCATCGCCCGCCGGGAAGGGCAGGTGAGCGAGTCCGAGGCGCCGCGCCGGTGGCAGGACCTGCTGGACGCGAAGTGGCGCGACAAGCTGGCCGTCGGGCATCCGGGCTATAGCGGTGCCATCGGCGCCTGGACGGTGATGATGCGCAAGCTCTACGGCTGGGACTACTTCACCAAGCTCGAGCGCAATCGCCCGCAGATCGGCCGCTCCAGCATCGATCCGGTGACCGCGCTGAACGCCGGCGAGCGCAGCATCGGCGTGGCCATCCCCTCCGCCAGCACGCTGCTGAGCATGGCGCGGGGAAATCCGCTGAAGCTGATCTACCCGGAGGACGGGACGGTGGTGGTGCCTTCACCCAGCTCGATCCAGAAGAACGCGCCGCACCCGAACGCCGCCAAGCTCTTCATGGAGTACTGCACAGGGCCGGACTACTTCCGCGTGACTCGGGAATTCTACAACGAATCGCTTCGTGCCGACGTGCCGCCGCCCGACGGCGCCACACCGCTCGACCAGGTGAAGCTGCTGATCCCCGAACCGCAGGAGATCGAGACCGGTGTGCCGGAGGTCAAGGAGCAATGGCGCGATACCTTCGGGATTTGACGCCGTGTCGAACCGGGCGCGCCGAAATGGGAAAGCCTCTGCCGCATGACTGAATTCGCCGCCATCCTGGCCAAGCCGGCCGGGGTCACGGAGCCAAGGCCGGGACTGCTGCGCCGGCTCCGCTACCTTGAGCCCTCGAACCTGATCTGGATCCTGCTGGTCGCCGCCCTGCTCTTCCTCGTGGCGGTGCCGATCGGCAAGCTGCTCGTGGTCAGCTTCGAGGCGCGCACCACGGGCGAGTTCACCTTCGCCAACTACGCCCAGGCCTATGGGCGCGCGCGGTATCTCGAGGCGCTGGTGAACTCGCTCATCCTGGGCGCGTCCTCCGCCTTCCTGTCCGTGATCTTCGCCGTGCCGCTCGCCTGGGCGGTGTCGCGCACCGACATGCCGGGCAAGGGGTTCACCTGGGCCATCGTGATGGGCGCCTTCATCCTGCCGCCCTATCTGGGCGCGGTCGGCTGGATCCTGCTCGCCGGGCCCAATTCCGGCTTCATCAACCAGGCCTGGCAATGGGTGACGGGCTCCAGCTCCACGCTGGTGAACGTCTACAGCTTCCCCGGCCTCGCCGTGGTCATCGCCCTGCATTCCTTCCCGCTGATCTTCATCTTCGTGAAATCGGCGCTGGATCTGATCTCGTCCGAGATGGAGGACGCCGCCAACATCCTCGGCGCGGGCACCTGGGCGGCGACGCGCAAGGTGACGCTGCCGCTGGTCTGGCCCGCGATCCTGGGCGGCATCATCATCGTCTTCCTGGAGACCATCGCGCTCTTCGGCACGCCGGCCATCATCGGCATCCCGGCGCGCATCAACGTCGTCACCACGCAGCTCTGGCAGTTCTTCGAATATCCCGTCCGCGTCGAGGTGGCGGCGGCCTATGCCATGCCGCTGCTGCTCATCACCATCGGCATGATCGTGGTGCAGAAGCTGCTGCTGGCGCGCAAGGGCTTCGTCTCACAGACCGGCAAAGGCGGCGAGCGGCGGCCGATCAAGCTCGGGCGCTGGCGCTGGGCGATGTTCGGCTACTGCGCCTTCATCGGCGCGCTCGCCGTGCTGATGCCGCTCGGCGTGCTGCTGCAGGCCTCCTTCGCCAAGGCCTGGGGTCGCGGCCTCGCCTGGGGCAACTTCACGCTGGACAACTACACCTATCTCCTGTTCCGGCACGAGATGGCGCTGACCTCGATCTGGAACACGCTGCTCTATTCCGCCTCGGCCGCCAGCTTCGCCGTGCTGATCGCGGTGCTGATCGCCTATATCGTCGCCCGGCGGCTGGTGCCCTTCGGCGGCGCGCTCAGCTTCCTGGCCATGGCCCCCTTCGTCATCCCGGGCATCGTCATGGCGATCGGCTTCTACGCCGCCTATGCCGCGCCGCCGGTCGCGCTCTACGGCACGGCGCTGATCATCATCCTGGCCTTCACCTCGCGCTTCCTGCCGATCGCCTTCGCCAATTCCTCGGCCGCGGTGCGCTCGGTGCATCCGGAGATGGAGGAGGCCTCGCGCATCCTGGGTGGCGGCCGGATGCTGACCATCCGCAAGATCACCGCGCCTTTGATCAGCCGCAGCCTGATCGGCGGCTGGCTGATCGTCTTCATCGTCGCCTCGCGCGAGCTGTCCGCCGCTGTCTTCCTGGTCGGGCCGCGCACCCGCACCATGGCCGTGCTGCTGTACGATCTGAGCGAGGCGGGGAATTTCGAGGTGCTCGCGGCCTTCGGCGGCATCCTGCTCGCCATTACCCTGGTGCTGGTCGCCATCGGCATGAAGCTGGTGGGCCGCGACTTCATGCTTCGGAGGAACTGAGATCATGCCCCGCCTCACGCTCAAGGGCCTCGGCAAGGCTTATGGCCAGCTCAAGGTCGTGGACGATGTGAACCTGGCGCTGGAGGAGGGGGAGTTCGTCTCCCTCCTGGGGCCCTCCGGCTGCGGCAAGACCACGACGCTGCGCATGATCGCCGGCTTCGTCGAGCCCACCGCCGGCAGCATCAGCATGAATGGCGAGATCCTCTCGGCGCCCGGCGCGGTGTTGCCGCCGGAGCGGCGCCGCATGTCGATGATCTTCCAGAGCTACGCCATCTGGCCGAACATGACGGTCGCGGAGAATGTCGGCTTCGGCCTGAAGCTGCAGAAGCTGCCGGCGGCCGAGATCAAGGCGCGGATCGGCCGCATCCTGGAAGTGGTGCAGATGTCGCATCTCGCCGACCGCTATCCGGCCGAGCTCTCGGGCGGGCAGCAGCAGCGCGTGGCGCTGGCCCGCGCCATCGTCGTGCAGCCCTCCGTCCTGCTGCTGGACGAGCCGCTCTCCAATCTGGACGCCAATCTGCGCGAGGAGATGCGCTTCGAGATCCGCCGCCTGCATGACGAGTTCCGCATCACCACCGTCTATGTCACGCACGACCAGTCGGAGGCCATGGCGACCGCCGACCGCATCGCGGTGATGAACAGCGGCCGGATCGAACAGGTGGATGCGCCGCATGTCATCTACACCCGGCCGAGCACGCGGTTCGTCGCCGCCTTCATCGGCCGGACCAATCTGCTGGAAGGGCGGATGGCGAATGGCGAGATCGGGCTCGACGGCTTCGCCCTGAAGGCGGCGCAGCTCAACGGCTCGCCCTCTGATGCCGGACGGCCGATCCTGCTCTCGGTCCGGCCGCAGAGCATGGCCCTGCACCGCAGGGAGCCGGTCCCGCAGGACGGCCGGCCCGTCCTGGCGGCCACCGTGGCCCAGCGCACCTATCTCGGCGAGTCGTGGGACTATGTGGTGCGGCCGCGGGAGAGCGGGCTCAGCCTGAGGGTCACGGCGCCGCCGTTGCAGGTGCACGAGATCGGCGAAACGGTCTGGCTCGAGTTCGATCCGCAGCAGATCGCCGTGGTGAACTGAGACGCGCCGGCGGCACCCGGCATCACGCGACGGTGATGCCGGGTGCCGTGGATTTGCCACCCTTTCGGGGCCTTGTCATAAGCGCTGCGATGAGCGCTCTGCCCGGCGACAGGACCCGATAGAATCACGATGGTTTCCCAGCACCCTCCGGTACCGCCGGCGGCCTCCGGCCTGCCTGTGGCCCAGCGGCTGCGCCACTGGCTGCGCCGTAGCCCCCGCCTGGCGCGGCTGCTTCGCCGGATGGCGCGCAACGCCCAACAGACCTTGCCGGGCACCAGCCGGCTCCTCATGCTGGCTGGCCTGCAGCAGCCGGGGCCGGATCTGGCGGAGTATCAGCGCTGGCTGCGGCGGCATGGCACGCTGTCCGCCAGCGAGAGGGCGGCCATGCTCCAGGCCGTCGCCGGCCTGAGCGACCCGCCCTGCATCTCCGTCGTCATGCCGGTCTACAACGCGCCGGAGGCCTTCCTCCGTGCCGCGCTGGAATCGGTCGAGACCCAGCTTTATCCGCATTGGCAGCTCTGCATCGCCGACGATGCCTCGACAGCGCCGCATGTGCAGGCCGTGCTGCAGGCGGCGGCGGCGCGGGATCGCCGCATCCAGGTCGTGCGGCGCCCGCGCAACGGCCATATCAGCGCGGCCACGAACTCGGCCCTGGCCCTGGCCGGGGGCTCGCATGTCGCGCTGATGGATCATGACGATCTCCTGGCGCCCGACGCCCTGTTCCAAGTGGCGCTCGAGATCCGGCGCCATCCTGACGTCACCCTGATTTTCACGGATGAGGACAAGATCGACGGTCAGGGGCGTCGCTACGATCTCTATGCCAAGCCGGGCTGGAGCCCCGAACTCCTGCTGCAACAGAATCTGGTCAGCCATCTGGGCGTCTACCGGCGCGATCTGCTGGAGAGGCTCGGCGGGCTGCGCGAGGGCTTCGAGGGCAGCCAGGACTGGGATCTGGCCCTGCGGAGCGCCGCGCTCGCCGGGCCGGGGCAGATCCGCCATATCCCTCGCCCCCTCTACCACTGGCGCCAGGGGGCGGGCACGGAATCCTTCTCCGAGGGCGCCCTGGAGCGCTGCGCCAGCCGGGGCCGGCAGGCCGTGCAGGCGCATCTCGGCCATCGTGGCGAGGCCGGCGCCCAGGTTGTGCCGCATGCCGATCTGCCCGGCTGGTCGAGGATCCTCCATCCCCTGCCGCAGCCGGTGCCGCGCGTCAGTCTGATCCTGGCGGGGGAGCCCGATCCCGCCCGGTTGGAGGCGTTGCTGGCCGGCACCGACTATCCGGATGTGGAAGTCCTGCCCACCGGCGCGGCTTCCGCGTCCCCGCCGGCCGGCGGGGCCGGGGCCGGGGCGGGGGTCGGTGCGCTGCGGCGCGCGGCCGAGGCGGCATCGGGAGAGGTTCTGCTGCTGCTGGCGCCGGGGCTCATGCCGGCGGAACCGGACTGGCTGCGGGAACTGGTCTCCCTGGCCCTGCGGCCCGGTGTCGGGGCGGCCGGCGCCGCCCTGGCCGGCCCGGATGGCCGGCTGCGCCATGCCGGCTACGTGCTGGGCGCCGGCGGCGCGCTGGTCGGGGAGAATCCGTTGATACGCGGGCTCGGCCTGGGCAATCCCGGCTACGCCGGGCAGTTCCGCCTGGTCCGGGACGTGGTGGCCGTGAGCGGGGAGGCGATGGCGATCCGCCGGGCGCTCTACCTGGAGCGGGGCGAGGCCGACGCCGGCCCGGCGCCCTGGGCCGATC
The DNA here is from genome assembly GCF_054073225.1 of Teichococcus aerofrigidensis. Classification (NCBI taxonomy): domain Bacteria; kingdom Pseudomonadati; phylum Pseudomonadota; class Alphaproteobacteria; order Acetobacterales; family Roseomonadaceae; genus Roseomonas; species Teichococcus aerofrigidensis. The sequence continues at coordinate 43,559 of NZ_JBSXMU010000009.1, read as the reverse complement.
TCGACCTCGGCCTGCGCCTGCGCGAGGCGGGGCTGCGCAACCTCTGGACACCCTATGCCACCCTGATCGGCGCTCCGGACCCGCAGGGCGGGCCGGCCGCCGACCCCGCGCTCCGCGCCGCCGCGGAGGCGATGCTGCGGGCCCGCTGGGGCCGCGCACTGGAGCAGGATCCCTTCTACAGCCCCTTGCTGGACCTGCGGGACGGCCACCGTCTCAGGGCGCCGCCGCCCTGGCGGGAGGAGGGCCCGCATGACTGACGTGGCCGTGCTTCTGGCCACCTACAACGGTGCTGCTCACCTCGAGGCGCAACTGGCCAGCATCGCCGCGCAGCAGCCGGTGGACTGGCGCCTGCTCTGGCGGGACGATGCCTCGCGCGACGCCACGCCGGAGCTGCTGCGATCCTTCGCCGAAGGCGAGGGCGCCGGGCGCGTGACGCGGATCACCGGGCCGCAGGGCAGGGCGGGGGCCGCGGGCAGCTTCATGGCGTTGCTGGCGGCGGCGCCGGAGGCGGGAGCCTATGCCTTCTGCGATCAGGACGATGTCTGGCTGCCCGGCAAGCTCGCGCGCGCCCTGCGGCGGCTGGAGGAGGTTCCGCCCGGCCAGCCGGCCCTCTACTGCGCGCGTCAGCGGCTGGTGGACGCGGCGCTGCGCCCGATCGGCCTCTCCCCGGTTCCGCCCAGGCCGCCGGCATTCCGCAATGCCCTGGTGCAGAACATCGTCACGGGCTGTACCGCCGTGCTGAACCCCGCGGCGCGCCGCCTGATGCGGGCGGCGCCGGCCGTGCCGCCCGGCTCCCTGCATGACTGGTGGAGCTATCTCATGGTCACGGGCGCGGGCGGCACGGTGATCTTCGACCCGGAGCCAGCCCTGCTCTACCGCCAGCATGGCGGCAATGCGGTTGGCAGCCCGGCCTCGGCGGGGCGACGCGCGGTGGCCGCCCTGCAGCGGGGCGCCCGGGCCTTCCTGACGCTGTTCCAGGCGCATCTGGCGGCCCTCGACCGGGCACGGCCCCTGTTGACGCCGGACTCGCGGGCTCTGCTGGATCTGCTGCGCCCCCTGCCGGAGCTGTCCCCACTGGCGCGCTGCCGCCGGCTGCGCCGGGCGGGCCTCTATCGGCAGGGGCGGCTGGAGGATCTGATGCTGCGCCTCTGGTTCCTGCTCGAGGCTCCCGCCGCCCTGGCGCCGGGCCGGGCTTCCGGCTGACGGCGTGGCGGCGGGAGCACCCGCTCAAACCGCCTGCGGCACCGCGGGTTCCGGAGCCTGAAGCAGGACGCGCGGGGCATCCAGGCGGATCGTGCAGATCAGTCCTTCCTCCTGCCAGCGCATCTCCACCCTGCCGCCCAGCTGGTGGGTGATCGCGCCTTCGACCATCTTCAGGCCGAAGCCGCGCCGGGGCGGGGCGGCCGGTGACTTCGGGCCGCTCCGTTCGATCCAGAGCATCTCCAGCTGCGCGTCCTCGATGCGCCAGCCGAGGCTGACACGGCCCTGCGGCGTCGAGAGGGCGCCATGCCGCTGCGCGTTGGTGGCCAGCTCGTGCAGAGCCATGGCCAGCGGCTGGACCGCGATCGGCACGATGGCGTGCGCCTCGCCCTGGATCGTCAACTGGGCGGGATCGAGCTCGGCGAGCAGCGTCTCCCGCGCCACGGACTGAAGATCGCTGCCGAGCCAGCGATCGCGCGCCAGGAGCGTATGCACCCTGGCCAGGACGGACACCCGCCCCCGCACGGTCGCGGCGAAGTCGCCGCTGCTCTCCGCCCGGCTCATGCGCAGCACCGACTGCACGACGGCCAGGACATTGCGCGCGCGGTGGTCCACCTCGCTGCTCAGCATCTTCTCTCGCTCGGCCGCTTCCTGCGTGGCGGTGACGTCCATGACCACGCCGCTCATGCGAAGGGCCGCGCCGTTGGCGGCGCGGTCCACCACCGCGCCCTGGCTGTGCAGCCAGCGGGTCCGGCCGTCCGGCCAGACGACGCGATAGAGCATCTCGTGCATTCCGGGGCCGGCGGGGTCCGCGGCCTCCATCAGCGCCACGCGCTGCTGCGCCACATCCTCGGGATGGACGGTCTCCAGCAGCCGGCTCATCGTGCCCAGGGCGCCGGGCACCCGGCCGAACAGCGCCTCGCGCCCCGGCGAGCCGGTGAGGCTGTCGGAGCCCAGCTCCCATTCCCAGGCCGCGATGCGGGCGGCGGAGAGCGCGCGGCTGAGCCGCCCCTCGCTCTCCGCCAGGGCCTTCTGCCGGCGGTGCAGGTTGATGCTGGCCGCGACCATGGCCGAGGCCACCTCGGCCAGCTCCCGCACATACATCGGCGGCGGCCTCAGGCGGCGCCCCCGCCCCATGTCGCGGGCCATCTGTCTCAGCCCCTCGACCGGCCGGGCGATGCGGCGCGCGAAGAGCCAGGCCATCAGCATCGCCAGGCCGGCGATCCAGGCCACCGCCGGTCCGAGCAGGCGGATGGACGCCAGGAGCGGAGATTCGGTCGGCTGGTACGGCAGGGTGATGTGCACCCGCCAGCCCGTGAGCGGCGAGCGGCGGAAGGCCACCAGGGAATCCTCGCCGGTGAGCGAGGGCACCGGGACGGTGCCGGCGGAACTCCTGAAGAGGGATTGCACCTCCTCGGACAGACGGTAGCCGCGGAACTCGTCATGGTGCTGGCTGCGCGCCATGACGTGGCTGTGCTTATCGAAGATCGTCGCCACCCAGCGGCCTGGAAGCGCCAGCTTGCTCAGGCTGCGGTAGAGCACATCGATGGGGGTGAGAAGGGTCAGGTAGGCTCTGGGCAGGCCGTCCCGGATGACCGGCACGGTGATGGGAAAGGCGTATTCCCCTGCCCGCGTCACCAGCAGATCGCCCACATAGGGGCTGTCCCGGCTTTCCTGGAACTCGGGCAGGGCCTGCGGGGAGGGGGAGCTGTTGAAGATCAGCCCGCCGGCCGGATCGCGCAGGATGATCCGCGCGGGGCCGGTCAGGGTCGCGACCGTCGCCGCCTGCCGGGCGAAGGGGGCGAGGTCGGCCCCCATACCCAGATCATCCAACGAGGGATGCCCGGCCAGGACCTCCAGCAGGCGCAGATGGCCACCCAATGTGGAATCCAGCACCGAGAGGATGTTCTGCACATGGTCCGCGGCCGTGGTCCGCAGGCCGCGCTCCTCGCTGCTGAAATAGGCGTGCAGCAGGACGCCGCAGGCCAGGAGGATAGGGATCAGCAGGCTGCCGCAGAGCAGCAGCAGGTTCACGGTGATGGACAGGCGGCCACGGGGCGGCCAGCGACCCGCGGGCGAGAGAAGCGGCCTCATACGCGTCCTGCGACGACCATCCTCGCCATCACCGCGCGGCAGGGAGGCCGGGATCCATGATCGGTCGCCGGGCGGCCCCTCTCAGGAGCAGGCCGGACCGGGACAATGACGCGCCGGAGCTCCGGCCGGCTGCCACCGGCGCGGGGAGGCCATTGTGGCCATCGGCCAGCACCGGTTCGAAAACTAACGGTTCCATGGATCCATGCAACTACAAGCTGATCTCAGATATTCCCTTAACCAAAGGGTGTATGCAAGCCAGGAACGATTCCATTTCATAATGGAATCAGGCGGCTCGGGCCGCCTGCATCGCGGCCCGCATCCGCGCGATGGCGCCGGGCAGCCCATGGAAGACGGCGGAGCCGATGAGGAAATGGCCGATGCTGACTTCCGAGATCTGCGGCAGGGCCGCGATCCCTCCCACGCTGCACTCGTCCAGGCCATGACCGGCATGGCACAGCAGGCCCTGTGCCGATGCCGCCTCGGCGCCGGCGCGAAGCCGCGCCAGATGCGGCCCTCGCGCCGCCTCCGGCGCATCGGCATAGGTGCCGGTGTGGAGTTCCACGGCCTGCGCGCCCAGGGCGGCGGCGAGGGCGATCTGCTCCGGGTCCGGCTCGACGAAGACCGCGACCTCGATCCCGGCGCCGGCCAGCCTTCCGATGGCCTCCGCCAGCGGCGCCCCGGCGGCGCGCAGGTCGAGCCCGCCCTCGGTGGTCAGCTCGGCGCGCTTCTCCGGCACGATGCAGCAGGCCGCCGGCCGCAATTCGAGCGCGATCCCCACCATCTCGGGCGTCGCCGCCATCTCGAAGTTCAACCGCAGGCCCGGCTCCGCCCGGATGCGCCGCACATCCTCATCGCGGATATGCCGCCGGTCCTCGCGCAGATGCACCGTGATGCCGTCGGCACCGGCGCCGATGCAGCAGCGCGCCGCCTCCACCGGGCAGGGGAAGCGGCCGCCCCGGGCGTTCCTGAGCGTGGCGACATGATCGACATTGACCGACAGGCGCAGGGGATTCACGCGGATCTCTCCTCGGAGGGGCCAAGGGATGAAGTAAGGTGGGCGTGCCGGGCCATCTCCCCGGCCAGGCGCAGGGCGGCGATCAGGCTCGAGGGGCTGGCGCGGCCCTGGCCGGCGATATCCAGCGCCGTGCCATGGTCGGGGCTGGTGCGGATGATGGACAGGCCGAGGGTGACGTTGACCCCGCCCGCCATGTCCAGCGTCTTCACCGGGATCAACGCCTGGTCGTGATACATGCAGAGCGCCACGTCGTAGCCGCGCCGCGCCTGCGGCGTGAACAGGGTATCGGCGGGGAAGGGGCCGCGGGCATCGACCCCCCGCGCGCGCAGCCGCGCGATGGCGGGGGCGACGATCTCGCGGTCCTCATGCCCCATGGTGCCGTCCTCCCCGGCATGCGGGTTGAGGCCGGCGACGGCCAGGCGGGGCGCCGCGATGCCGAAGGACCGCCGCAGCCCGGCGGCGGTCGCGAGGCCGATGCGCTCGATCAGCGCCGGCTCCAGGCTGTCGATGGCGCTGCGTAGTGATTGATGGATGGTGACCGGCACGGTGCGCAGCCCGGCGGCGGCGAGCAGCATCACCGGCGGCCCGTCGCCCGGCGCCAGCTCGGCCAGGAACTCGGTGTGCCCGGGATGGCGGAAGCCGGCGGCGGTCAGGACGGATTTCTGGATCGGATTGGTCACCAGCGCGGCGGCCGCGCCCTGCCGGACCAGCCGCACCGCCGTCTCGATGGCGCCGATGACCATCGGGGCGTTGCGCGGGTCCGGCCGGCCCGGCTCGGGCGGCACGGCGAGCGGCCGGTGCAGCACCGGCAGGGCCTCCGGAAAGCAGGCCGCCGCCTCCGCCGCGGCGCCGATCCGCCGCACGGGCAGGGAAGGTGGCAGGACGGCCGCGTCGCCCACCAGGAAGAAGGCCGGGCCGCCGTCCCGCAGGGCCCGCCAGGCTCCCGCCGCGATCTCGCCGCCGATGCCAGCCGGCTCGCCCATGCTGAGCGCCAAGGGAAGCGGTGTGGGGGGAAGCGGTGCGGTGTCCCCTGGCCGCCGCATTAGCGCAGGCCGGCGAAGGTGTCGCAGGCCGCCAGCTCGCCGCGCTGCAGGCCGGTGCGGAACCAGCGCATCCGCTCCTCGGACGAGCCATGGGTGAAGCTCTCCGGCTGCACCTGGCCCTGGCTGCGGCGCTGGAGGCGGTCGTCACCGACGGCGGCCGCGGCATTCAGCCCTTCCTCGACATCGCCCTGTTCGAGGATGCTGCGCGCGCGCTCCGCGTGATTCGCCCAGAGTCCCGCGAAGCAGTCGGCCTGCAGCTCGACACGGACCTGGATGGCATTGGCCTCGGCGCGGTCGGTCGCCTGCTGCTGCATGCCGCGTGTCAGCTCCAGGATGCCGAGCTGGTTCTGCACGTGATGGCCGACCTCGTGCGCGATGATGTAGGCGGCGGCGAAATCGCCATTCGCCCCGAGCTGCCGCTGCAACTGCGCCATGAAGTCGAGGTCGATATAGACGCGCTGGTCGTTCGGGCAATAGAACGGCCCGACCTGCGACTGGGCCGCGCCACAGGCGGACTGTGTCGCGCCGCTGAACAGCACCAGCACCGGGTCGCGGTAGGCGCGGCCGATCTTCTGGAACTGGTCCTTCCAGACCATCTCCGTATCGCCCAGCACCTGGGCGACGAAGCGGCGGCCGGGATCGTCCGCCGAGGGGGTGGCCTGCCGCTGCTCCGCTTGCTGCTGCTGCGGGTTCAGCGAGCCGTCATCCAGCAGGATCGAGGGATCAACCCCCAGGAACATCAGCAACAGCACCAGGGCGACGCCGCCCAGCCCGCCCCCCACGGCGATCCCGCCCCGGCGGAAGCCGCCGGCCCCGCGCCGGTCCTCGACATTCCGGCTCTCCGGCCCATCAAGCCGCATCTCTGGTCATCCTTCCCGCTGGCGTCCTATCGGCCGCGCCGACCCGCGGCGAACGTGCCACGAGCCGGCCGGTTGCGACATTGCCCCCGGGCCGGCCCCTGCGCCAGAGGGGGAGGTCAGAGGGGGAGGTCGAGGGGAAGGTCAGACCTCGGCATAGGCGCCATTCTTCCAGACGTAGAAGACATAGTCCGGCACGGTGACATCGCCCTTGCGGTCGAAGCTGACGGAGCCGAGCACGCAGGTCCAGGGGCCGCCCGCCTTCAGCGCGTCCGACACCTTGCGGGGATCGGTGCTGTTGGCCTTCTTCGCCGCCTCCGCCCAGATCTGGACGGCGGCGTAGGTGTAGAGGACATAGCCCTCGGGATCGACGTTCCTCGCCCGGAAGCGTCCCACCACCTCGGCGGCGCTCGGGCGCTTCCGCGGATCGGAGGAGAAGGTCATCAGCGTGCCCTCGCCCGCCGCGCCGGTGATCTGCCAGAACTCGTTGGTCACCAGCGCATCGCCGCCGATCAGCGTCACCGGCATGCCCTGTTCCTTGGCCTGGCGCAGGATCAGCCCGGCCTCGGTGTGGTAGCCGCCGACATAGATGACGTCGACGCCGGCGGATTTCAGCCGCGAGACGAGGGCGGAATAGTCGCGCTCGCCGGGGGTATAGGCGGCATAGAGCGCCTCGGTCATGCCGGCGGCGTTCAGCGACTTCTTCGTCTCGTCGGCCAGTCCTTTCCCATAGGCCGAGTTGTCGTGCAGGATGGCGACCTTCTTCCCGCCATATGTCCTGGCGATGTACTGGCCGGCGACGATGCCCTGCTGGTCGTCGCGGCCGCAGGTGCGGAAGGTGTTCCAGCCGCCCTCGTCGGTGAACTTCGGATTGGTCGAGGCCGGGCTGATCTGCAGCACGCCCTCCTCCAGATAGACCTTGCTGGCCGGGATGGAGGAGCCGGAGCAGAAATGCCCGGCGATCAGCTTCACCTGCCGGCTCGCCATCTGGTTGGCCACCGAGACCGCCTGGCGCGGATCGCAGGCATCATCGCCGATCTCGAGCGCGAGCTGCTGGCCGAGCACGCCGCCGGCCGCGTTCAGGTCGGCCACCGCCTGCTCGGCCCCGGCGCGGAGCTGCGCGCCGAAGGCGGCGTATTGCCCGGTCATCGGCCCGACGGAGGCGATGCGGATACCGCCCGACTGCGCCGCGGCCCGGCGCACCGGACCGGTCATGCCCAGGGCGGTAAGAGCCGCCGCACCGCCGAGAATCTGTCTGCGCTGCACCATGATCTGCCTCCGCTTGCCTGCCGCGGGCGCATGCCGCCCCGCGATCCGCCTCGCCCCGGCGAGCCTATGAGGCTTCACCACGCTTCGCCAGCACGTTCCTCGGAAGGAACGATCGTCAACCGCCCGGCTCAACCGCCCGGCTCAACCGCCCAGATAGGCGTCGCGGATCTCCGGCCGCGCCAGCAATGCGCGGCCGGTGCCCGAGAGCGTGACCTTGCCGGTGACCAGCACATAGGCCCGGTGCGCGAGGCGCAGCGCCTGATTGGCATTCTGCTCGACCAGCAGCACGGTCAGCCCGGTCTCGGCGTTCAGCCGGCGGATGGCGGTGAAGATCTGCCGCGAGACGAGCGGCGCCAGGCCCAGCGAGGGCTCATCCAGCAGCAGCAGGCGCGGCCGCGACATCAGGGCGCGGGCGATGGCCAGCATCTGCTGCTCGCCGCCCGAGAGCGTGCCGGCGCGCTGCGCCTCGCGTTCCTTGAGGCGGGGGAAAAGCCCGAAGGCCTGTTCCAGGCCGGGACCGGGGTCGTGACCGGCGCTCTGCGCGCCCATCAGCAGGTTCTCATGGACGCTCATGCGCGGAAAGACGCGCCGCCCCTCGGGCGACTGCGCGATGCCGCTCCGCATGATGCGGTGGGTCGGCTCCTGGGTGATGTCCCGCCCGTCGAAAACGATCCGACCGGAGCGGGCGCGCGGATCGCCGCAGATGGTCATCAGCAGGGTGGACTTGCCGGCGCCGTTGGCGCCGATCAGCGTGACGATCTCGCCGGCGGCCACCTGCAGCGAGACGCCCTTCAGGGCCTCGACCGCGCCATAGAAGGTGGAGACCTCGCGGATCTCGAGCAGGGGCTGCGTCATGCGGCGGGTCCGTCCCCGGCGGCGCCCGCATCCGCCTCGTCCTCCTCGTCCTCACCCTCGCCGAGATAGGCGGCGATGACGCGTGGGTCGGCCCGGATCGCGGCGGGAAGGCCATCGGCGATCTTGCTGCCATGGTCCAGCACGACGATGTGGTCCGAGATTCCCATGACCACGCCCATGTCGTGCTCGATCAGCAGGATGGAGCAGGGCGAGGCGCCCTCCGCGGCGCGGCCGTCACGGATGGCGCGCAGCAGCGCGCCCAGTGCCAGGGACTCACGCGGATTGAGCCCGGCGGCGGGCTCGTCGAGGCAGAGCAGCGCGGGCTCCGTGCACATGGCGCGTGCGATCTCGAGCCGCCGCTGCGCGCCATAGGGCAGGCTGGCGGCGGGATCGTCGGCGCGGTCGAGCAGGCCGCAGGCCTCGAGCCAGGCCGTGGCGCGGCCGATGGCCGCCGCCTCCGCCGCCCTGTAGCCGGAGAGGCCGAGGACCGCGCCGATGCCGAAGCCCGTCGCCGCCATCAGCCGCCGGTGCTGCGCCACCAAAAGGTTCTCCAGCACCGTCATGCCGCCGAAGAGGCGGACATTCTGGAAGGTCCGCGCCACGCCGGCGCGGGCGATGCGGTGCCCGGCCAGCCGGTGCAGGGCGACGGGCCGCTCCGGCCGGTGCAGCGTGATGCTGCCCTCGCTCGGCCGGTAGAAGCCGGTGATGCAGTTGAACATCGTCGTCTTGCCGGCGCCGTTCGGACCGATGACGGCGGTGATGGCCCCCGTGGCGGCGGCGAAGGACACCTCCCGCACCGCCGTCAGGCCACCGAACCGCATCGTGAGGGCCTCGACCGAGAGGATCGGCCGCATCAGCCACGGCCCTCCGCGACCATGCTGGCGCTGATCGTCCGGCGCTGTCCCAGGGCGACGGAGGGCGTGCGGCTGCCGACGAGGCCGCGCGGCTTCCAGATCATGATCAGCACCATGGCGCCGCCGAAGACCAGCATGCGCCACTCCTGCAGGTCGCGGAACACCTCGAAGCCGCCGATCAGCCCGAGTGCTGCGATGGCCACGCCGAGCTGGCTGCCCAGTCCGCCGAGAACGACGATGGCGAGGATGATGGCGCTCTCGATGAAGGTGAAGGATTCCGGGCTGATGAAAGCCTGGCGCGTGGCGAAGAAGGCGCCGGCGAAACCCCCGAACATGGCGCCGAGGGCGAAGGCCGTGAGCTTCGTCGTGGTGATGTTGATGCCGAGGCTGCGGCAGGCGACCTCGTCCTCGCGCATCGCCTCCCAGGCACGGCCGAGCGGCTGGCGGCGCAGGCGCAGCGTCACCCAGTTGGTGAGCAGGGCCAGGGCCAGGATCAGGTAATAGAGGAAGACGACACGGTGCGTCGGGCTCGGCTCCAGGCCGAAGGCGTCGGCGAAGCTGCCCGGACCGCCGCCCGCCGAGAAGGAAAGGCCGAAGAAGCTGGGGCGCGGGATGCCGGAGATGCCGTTGGGGCCGCCGGTCAGCGAGACCCAGTTCAGCAGCACGAGCCGGATGATCTCGCCGAAGGCCAGGGTGACGATGGCCAGGTAGTCGCCGCGCAGCCGCAGCACCGGGAAGCCGAGCAGGATGCCCCAGAAGGCCGCGAGGAGGCCGGCGAGCGGCAGGCAGATCCAGAAGGAAAGGCCGAAGGACTGCGCCAGCAGCGCATAGGAATAGGCGCCGACGGCGTAGAAGGCGACATAGCCGAGGTCGAGCAGGCCGGCGAGGCCGACGACGATGTTGAGCCCCCAGCCCAGCATCACATAGGTCAGCACCAGGATGCCGAGATCGAGCTCGTAGCGGCCGATGCCCGGAATGACCGGCAGCAGCAGGGCGAAGGCGAGCAGGAGGGGCGCGACCAGACGGCCCGAGCGGGACAGCGGGCCCGCCAGCCGCTTCGGCAGCGATGCGCCGCGCCGCGCCGCGCGCCAGTCCTGCCAGAGGCGCGCGGCGAGCCGGCCGAGGAAGACGACGCCGACCAGCAGCGCGACATCCGGCCAGCGGGTCCGCAGGAAGAGGCCGCCGCTCGGGCCGACATCGGTGCGGAGACCGACCAGCGGCAGGAAGAGGCCGAGCGCGATGAGGGCGGCCAGGGCGGCATCCCTGAGCGCCGGCGCGAGGGCCGGCCGCGCCGCCGGTGCCGTCATACCTTCTCCACCTCCGCCCGCCCGAGCAGGCCGGTGGGCATCAGCACCAGCGTCAGGACCAGGATCGAGAAGGCCGCGACATCCTTGTACTGCACGCTGAAATAGGCCGACCAGAAGGTCTCGATCAGGCCGATCAGAAGGCCACCCAGGACGGCGCCCGGCAGGCTGCCGATGCCGCCCAGCACGGCGGCGGTGAAGGCCTTCACGCCGACCAGGAAGCCGATGTAGAAATCGATCACGCCATAGCGCAGCAGGTACATGGTGCCGGCCACCGAGGCGAGCGCGGCGCCGATGACGAAGGTGATGCTGATGGTGCGGTCGGTGTCGATGCCGAGCAGGCTGGCCATCCGGCGGTCCTGCTCGCAGGCGCGCATGGCGCGGCCGAGCGGCGTGCGGGTGACCAGCCAGGTGAAGACCGCCAGCACCGACAGCGTGACCGCGACGATCAGCATCTGCATGGTGGAGAGCTGGACGGCGAAATCGCCGTCCCGCATGACGGTGATGCCGCCGCGCACCAGCGGCTCCATCGGCTTCACCCGGGCGCCCTGGCTGACCTGGACGTAGTTCTGCAGGACGATCGACATGCCGATGGCCGAGATCAGCGGCGCTAGGCGGAAGGAGCCGCGCAGCGGCCGGTAGGCGATCCGCTCGACCGTCCAGCCGTAGAGCGCGGTGAAGGCCATGGAGAGGACCAGGACCAGGAGGATGGCGGCGGCGCCGTCGAGCCCGCCGGCGGTGACGAGGAGCAGGAAGATCAGCGACAGGAAGGCGCCGATCATGAAGATGTCGCCATGAGCGAAGTTGATCATGCCGATGATGCCGTAGACCATGGTGTAGCCGACGGCGATCAGGCCATAGATCATCCCGAGGGAGATGCCGTTGATCAGCTGCTGAAGCGCATAGGCCAAGCGGCTCCTCCTCGTGATTCGCATCACCCGCGCCGAGCCTATCTTCGCTCGGCCCGGGAAGCCAAGACAAAGATCGGGGCCGACTGGAGACTACTGCCTGGGGGCTTGCGCCGGGCGGCGTCGACGGCCCACCCTGCGGTCTTGGGGGAAGCGCAAGGATCACCGACATGCAACCCAAGGCCGTCTATCCGGACCTCGCCGGGCGCAGCGTTTTCATCACCGGCGGCGGCAGCGGCATCGGCGCCGCCCTGACACGCGCCTTCGCCCTGCAGGGCAGTCGCGTGGCCTTCGTGGACATCGCGCTCGACGAGAGCGAGGCCCTCGTCGAATCCTGCCGGGAGGACGAGGTCGAGCACCCTCCGCTCTTCATCCCCTGCGATCTGCGCGACATCGGGGCGCTGCGCGCGGCCGTGGAGCGGGCCGGCGGGCGGCATGGCGACATCACCGTGCTGCTCAACAACGCGGCGCATGACGAGCGCCACGCCGTGGAACGCGTCACGCCCGAGTACTGGGACGACCGCATGGCGGTGAACCAGCGCCCGGTCTTCTTCGCCGCCCAGGCCGTGCTGCCGCAGATGCGGCGTGCCGGCGGCGGCTCCATCGTCAACTTCGGTTCGGTGAGCTGGAAGCTCCGGCAGGGCGGCATGCCGGCCTACACCATGGCCAAGGCCTCGATCCACGGCCTGACGCGCGGCCTGGCGCGGGACTTCGGCAAGCAGGGCATCCGCGTCAACACGCTGGTGCCCGGCTGGGTCATGACGGAGCGGCAGCTTCGCCTCTGGGTGACGCCGGCCGCCGAGAAGGAGATCGAGGCGGGGCAGGCGCTGGCCGGCCGGGTGATGCCGGAGCATATCGCCGAGATGGCGCTGTTCCTGGCCTCCGACGCTTCGGCGATGTGCTCGGCGCAGGAATTCGTGGTGGATGGCGGATGGACGTGAGGCATCACAGCTTCGTGTAGGCGGGGCGCGACGCCTGCCCGCCGGCTCGGCGCCTCTGCTAGCCTCGGCGCAACAGCCCGGCCAACGAGGCTGAGGACTGCGTGCCCTGCACGGAGTCCGGAGGAACCGACAGGAGCGGATATGAAGCGTCGTTCAATTCTGGCGGCGCCGGCGGCGCTGGCCCTGGCCGGCCTGCCGCGCGGCGCGGGCGCGCAGGAGAAGCGCAGCCTCGCCTTCGTCGTCAATGTTTCCGCGGATTTCTGGACCATCTGCCGGCGCGGCATCGAGAAGGCCAATCGCGAGCATCCCGACTTCGCCATGGAGATGATCGTGCCCGGGCAGGCCAGCGCCGCCGAGCAGCGCCGCATCGTCGACGAGCTGCTGGCGCGCCGCGTCGCCGGCATCGCCATCTCGCCGATCAACCCGGCCAATTCGACCGAGATGCTGAACCGCGCCGCGGCGCAGGCCGTGCTCTTCACCAGCGATTCCGACGCGCCGAACAGCAACCGCGCCGTCTATATCGGTACCGACAACGTCGCCGCCGGCCGCGAGGCCGGGGCCCAGATGAAGCGTGCCCTGCCGAAGGGCGGCAAGGCCATGCTCTTCGTCGGCACCATGGATGCCGACAATGCGCGCGAGCGCGTGCAGGGAATCCGCGAGGCTCTGCAGGGCAGCCAGATCCAGGTCGTCGACATCCGCACCGATGAATCCGACATCGCCCGCGCCAAGCGCAATGTCGAGGACACGCTCGCCCGCTACAGCGACATCGATCTGCTGGTCGGCCTCTGGGCCTACAACACGCCGCAGATCTACCAGGCCGTGAAGGCGGCCGGGCGGGAGGGCAAGGTGCAGGTCGTGGGTTTCGACGAGGACGCGCTGACGCTGCGCGGGGTCGCCGATGGCACGATCCTCTCCACCGTCGTGCAGCAGCCCTTCGAGTTCGGCTACCAGAGCATGGTCGGGATGGTGCGGTATCTGAACAACGACCGTGGCTTCATTCCCGCCAGCAAGCAGATCATCATTCCCACCCGGATCATCGACAAGTCCAACGTCGCCGAGTTCCAGGCCCAGATGCGCGAACTGCTGCGCGGGCGCTGAGCGCCCGTGGCGCCGCTGCTGGAACTGAAGGGCATCGGGAAGAGCTATCCCGGTGTCCGCGCGCTGGACGGCGTCGACCTGTGCCTCGAGGCCGGCGAGGTGCTGGGTCTGATCGGCGAGAACGGCGCCGGCAAGTCCACGCTGATGAAGATCCTGGGCGGCGTGGTGCCGCCCAGCGAGGGCCGCATCCGGATCGCCGGCCGGGATCGCGCCTCGCTCAGCGTCGCCGAGGCAAGCGCCGCCGGCATCGCCTTCGTGCATCAGGAGCTCAACCTCTTCGACAATCTCGATGTCGCCGGCAATGTGCTGTTCGGCCGGGAGCCGGTGCGGGGCGGGCCGCTGCGCCTGCTCGACCGCCGTGCCGCCGCGGCGCGGGTGGCGCCGCTGCTGCGGCGGCTCGGCGCCGACTTCGCGCCGGAGACGCCCGTGGCGGAGCTGTCCATCGCGCAGCGGCAGCTGGTGGAGATCGCCCGCGCGCTGGCCGCCGAGGCGCGCATCATCATCCTGGACGAGCCGACCTCCTCCCTGACCCTGTCGGAAACGGCGCGGCTGCTGTCCGTGGTGAAGGAACTGCGGGCGGGTGGCACCGGCCTGATCTACATCACCCACCGGCTGGGCGAGATCATCGACTGCGCCGACCGGGTCGTCTGCCTGCGCGACGGGCGGCTGGCCGGTGCCTTGCCGCGCGAGGAGATCGCCCATGCGGCGATGATCCGCCTGATGATCGGGCGCGAGCTGCGCGCGCTCTACGCGCCGCCGGGCCGGGCGGCCGGGGCGGGCGGGCTGGAGGCGCGCGGCCTGGTCACGCCGGCCTTTCCCGGGCAGGCGGTGGACCTCCATGTCAGGCCCGGCGAGATCCTCGGCCTGGCCGGACTCGTCGGTGCCGGCCGGACCTCCCTGGCGCGCAGCCTCTTCGGCCTGGACCCGCCGCTGGGCGGGGCGGTCCTTCTGGACGGGCGGCCGCTGCGCCTGGCCTCCCCGCGGGAGGCGGTGGAGGCCGGGATCTATCTGGTGCCCGAGGACCGCAAGCGGGATGGCCTGGTGCTCGACATGCCGATCGTCGAGAATGTCACCCTGGCCAGCGCGCCGGCCTATGCGCGCTTCGGCCTGATCCGGCGCGCGGCGGAATGGGCGGCCAGCGAGGCGCAGCGGGCGGCCCTCCGCATCAGGGCGCCCGACTCCGCGGCGCGGGTCGGCGACCTCTCCGGCGGCAATCAGCAGAAGGTGGTGCTGGCCAGGTGGCTCAGCATGGCGCCGCGCGTCATCCTGCTCGACGAGCCGACGCGCGGCATCGATGTCGGCGCCAAGGGAGAGATCTATGCCCTGATGCGCGCCCTGGCCGATCGCGGCGTCGCCATCCTGATGATCTCCAGCGACATGGAGGAGGTGCTGGGCGTCAGCGACCGCATCCTGGTGATGCATGAGGGCCGCATCAGCGGCGGCCTGGAGCGGGAGGGCTTCAGCGAGCAGGCGGTGCTGCGGCTGGCCATCGGGGAGGTGCCGGCGTCGGACGCCGCCGGACAACAGGAGAGCCTGCCGGCATGAGCAAGAAGGAAATCGGCCTCGCCCTGCTGCTGATCGTGATCGGCGGCATCACCGCGGCGCTCAACCCGCTCTTCCTGTCCGGGGTGAACCTGCTGAACATGGCCAATCTGATCGGCCTCTTCGGCATCTTCGCTATCGGCCAGGGGCTGATCATCATCACCGGCGGCATCGACCTCTCGGTCGGCTCGATCTTCGCGCTGCTCGGCGTGGTGCTGGTTGATCTGCTGGTGAACTTCGAGCTGGCCTGGCCGCTGGCGGTGCTGGCGGTGCTGGGGGCGGGGCTGGTGCTGGGTCTGCTGCACGGGCTCCTGGTGACGCGGCTGAAGCTGCAGCCCTTCGTCGTCACGCTCTGCGGCCTGCTGATCTATCGCGGCATCGCCCGCTACTACACGCAGGATTCCACCATCGGCTTCGGCTATGCGGGGGCCGAGCTCGACACCCTCGCCTGGCTGGCCTCGGGCCGCAGCCTCGGTATCCCCAATCCCTTCCTGATCCTCCTGCTCGTCGCCGGCGTCATGGCGGTGGTGCTGCACAGGACGGTCTTCGGGCGGCATCTCTACGCGGTGGGCCGCAACGAGGAGGCGGCGCGCCACTCCGGCATCAACACCGACGGCGTCATCATGGGGGCCTATCTGCTGGGCGGCGGCCTGGCGGGGCTGGCCACCGTGCTGCTGGTCTTCTACACGAGCTCCGTCTCCCCCTCCTCTTTCGGCAGCTTCTACGAGCTTTACGCCATCGCCGCCGCGGTGCTCGGCGGCTGCTCGCTGCGGGGCGGCGAGGGAAGCATCCTCGGCATCGTGCTCGGCACCGTCCTGCTGCAGATCCTGCAGAACCTGGTGAACATCCTGGGCATTCCCTCCTCGCTCAACTTCGCGGTGATGGGGGCGGTGATCCTGATGGGCGTCATCGCCGACCGGCAACTGGGCCTGCGGCGGCAGCGCATCCAGATGACGCGCAGTCAGCCGGCGGCGGCGGAATGATCCATCTCCACAACCATAGGATGCTGAAACAGTATTGATGGAGACCGGAGGTTTATGTCAGCCAAGACCGTCACGGAAAAGTGATTTCAGGATAGTGGCCGGCAAAAGAGCATAGGATTTCTCGCCCCTGCGGTATAGTTGTGCTTACAGGCAAGGCCTGCCCCAGGAGCGCGTACCTTGATAGAGGTCACCTACTCTCGCCACAGTGACCCCCGCATTGCTGCCCGCCTTTGTGCCGACGCCCTCCGGGCCCGGCAACCCGATCTGCTGCTCGTCTTCTGCGGCGGCAAACTGGATCCGGAAACGGTGATGGTCGTGCTCAAGGAGAGCCTCTCCGACGTGCCCGTGGTGGGCGGCGCCTCCGCCGGGGGCATCACGCGGCAGGGGATCGGCTACAGCGGCCTGGAACTCGTGGTGATCGCCTTCTCCGGCTGGGTCACGCCCCGTATTCTCATCGAGGAGATGGCGCCGGACGAGGTGACGGCGGGGGAGCGCCTGGGGCGGCGCGTGGCTGATCTGGCCTCCGAGGACGCCGCCGTGCTGCTGCTGTACGACAGCGTCGCCAGCCGGCCGCCGCTGCGGCTGCACCCGGCCAGCCAGATCGTCAGCGGTTTCCATGCCGGGCTGAGCGATCGCCAGGTCCGCCTCTTCGGCGGTGGCCTGCTGACCGACATGAATCTCTCCGATGGCTGGGTGCTGGATGGCGACCGCGTCCGCCACCATCTGGCGGTGGCCCTGGTCTTCCCGCCCGAGATCGAGGTGGTGTGCGAGATCCTGCACGGCTGCCGGCCGGTGAGCACCTTCATGGAGATCACCCGGATCGACGGAGCGGATGTCTACGAGCTGGACGGGGAGCCCGCCCTGGTGGTGATCGAGCGCATGCTGGGACTGCAGCTTGGAGAGTCCCAGGGCCAGGAGCTGTCCCTGCTGGCCACGCTCGGCCAGAAGCAGGGCGATCCCTTCGCCCCCTATGACGAGAACGCCTATGTGAACCGGCTGATCCTGCGCGCCAGCCCGTCCAATGGGTCCGTGACCCTGTTCGAGCCCGACTTCTTCACCGGCGCGCAGGTGCAGATCATGGCGCGGGACAATTCCCTGATGCTGGAATCCGTCCGGCACGGCGTGGCCTCCCTGCGCGAGGCCGTGAGGGAGGACGACAACCAGTTGGCTCTCTACATCGACTGCGCCGGCCGGGCGAGCGCCCGCAGCGGTGCCTTCCGGGAGGAGGCGGAGATGGTCGTCAAGGGGCTCGACCTGCCGGTGCCTTTCGCCGGCTTCTATTCCGGCGTGGAGATCGCGCCGTTCCAGGGTTATTCCCGCCCGCTGGACTGGACTGGCGTGCTGGCCATCCTGCGCCGCCGCCCTCGATGAACGTCATGCCACAGAGCGGCAAGGCCGGGCAGCTCGAGCGCGAACTCGCCTACTACCGCCGCGAATGCAACATGCTGGGCGCCCGTCTCCTCAGCCTGCAGGAGGAGCAGAGCCAGGCCTTCCGCGAGGCGCGGCGCAGCCGCACCGTGGCCAAGCTGATCCGGGAGGCCTATCGGCTGATCGACCACAGCACCTCGCCCGAGGCGCTGGGCGGGCCGATGCTCGCCATCCTGCTCGACAACACCATGTGCGACCGTGCCGCGCTGCTGCGGGAGGACAGGCCCGGAAGCGGGCATTTCACCGTGACCCATGCGCTCGGCCTTGGCGGCGAGCTGCCGGCGCCGGTCAGCCTGCCCGCCACGCCCGGCTTCTTCTTCACCACCTCGCGCAGCCGGATCGAGCCGCCGGCCTATGAACTCACCGCCATCCTGCGGCTGCCCTACATCCTCTGGGCCTATGACGCGACCTCGGGCCTCGCCCTCATTCTCGGCAACCAGAGCGAGAGCAATGTCAGCCGGCCTTTCGAGGAGGCGGATCAGGAGATCGTCGAGGGGGCGCTCTCGGTCTATATCGACATCCTGCTGCGCAAGCGGGCCGAGGTCGAGATGCGCGAGGCGCGGCGCATGGCGGAGGAGGCCAGCTCCACCCGCTCGCGCTTCCTGGCGACGCTGACGCATGAGCTGCGCACGCCGCTCAACGCCATCATCGGCTTCTCGGAGATGATGGCCACGGGTTCGACCTTCAATCCGACGCCCGAGCAGATCGGCCAGTACAACACCCACATCCTGACCTCGGCCAACCACCTTCTGGCCCTGATCAACGAGATCCTGGACTATTCCAGCCTGGCGCGCGGCCGCACCTCGCTGTCGCTGCGCTGGGCGCGGCTGGAGGACATGGTGCAGGAAAGCCTGGGCGCCGCCACGGCCTTCGCCGCCGAGCGCGGGATCTCACTGGGCAGCCAGCTCGGCGAGAAGCCGCTCTGGCTGAAGGTGGACCGCACGCGGTTCCGCCAGATCCTCGACAACCTGCTGAGCAACGCCATCCGCTTCACCCCGGCCGGAGGCAAGGTCCGGGTCGAGGTCGCGCCGGAGGCGGAGGGCATCCGGCTCTGCGTGCGCGACACCGGCATCGGCATGCTCGCCGAGGACATTCCGCGCGCCCTCGAGCCTTTCCAGCAGCTCGACAACAAGTTCAGCCGCTCCTCGCCCGGCACGGGCCTCGGCCTGCCGATCGCGCGGGGGCTGGTCCGGGCCCATGGCGGGGAGCTGACCATCGAGAGCGCGCGCGATGCCGGCACCTGCGTCTGGATCAGCCTGCCGGAGGAGGCGCTGCACCGCGGCGCGGCGCCCCCCTCCGCCAAGCCCTGAGGGCAGGGGCCGGGCGTCCGGGCCCCCTTCCGGCTCAGGCCACGGCCCCGGGCGGCGTCGCGGCGAGGGTGGCCAGGTTGCGGTCGACGGCATGGATCAGCCCCCAGTTCTCGCTGTAGTTCATGGGGAAGCCCGGGGAGCCGGCATCCTCGTCCTGCTGCCGGGCACGGGCGTAATCCGTCCACTTGCGGGTCGCCGGACGGCGGTGATGGAAGTC
The DNA here is from genome assembly GCF_054073225.1 of Teichococcus aerofrigidensis. Lineage (NCBI taxonomy): Bacteria > Pseudomonadati > Pseudomonadota > Alphaproteobacteria > Acetobacterales > Roseomonadaceae > Roseomonas > Teichococcus aerofrigidensis. The sequence continues at coordinate 24,641 of NZ_JBSXMU010000009.1, read as the reverse complement.
GTGGCAGGGCGCGTCGCCCACCAGCACGAAAACACGGCTGAACAGGACGGCGGTCAGCATCCGCGCCCACCAGCCGGTCCAGGCCAGGGCGCCGCGCAGGCTCGTCGCCGGCGCCTCGGGCGGCAGGGCGCCGGGGAAGACGCCGACGGTGGAGGCGCAGACGAAGGCCTTGCCGCGCGCCTCGATCAGCGCGACATCGGGGAAGCGGTGCTCGCAGAGGATGCGGAAGACCGTCGCGATCTGCAGCAGGATGGTCAGCGGCAGGAACCAGGCGACCAGCACGGCACCCCAGGCGCCCGTGGCCGCGGCGACCAGCAACGGCAGCGCCAGGCCGGCGCGGGCCATCCAGTCATGCTGGCGATCGCCGCTGAACATGGCGGCCTTGACGCGGCGCAGCAGGAAGCGGGCGTGGAAGGCGGGGGAGATCAGGTTCATCACCACCCGGCGCCACAACTCGCGCTTCGGCACGCCGGGCTCCAGGCCGCAGACACCGAAGACGAAGCCGGTGAACTCGTCCTCATCCGTCAGCAGCTTGTTGGCGCTGTGATGCATCATGTGGTCCCGCTGATAGTCCTCGAAGCGGGTGAACAGCAGCAGCGCCGAAACCAGGCGCCCGACCTGACGGTTCCGCTCACGCGACCGGAACACCGTGCCGTGCGAGCAGTGATGGAAGATGACGACCTGGTAGAGGCCAAGGCCGGAGCTGGTGGCGGTCAGGCCGGCGGCCAGCATCAGCAGGGCGACGGGCCAGGGCAGCGCGGCGAGCAGCGCCGTGGCGCTCAGGGCGCATCCCGCGGCCATCCAGGCCAGGCCGCCGGCGACGTAGCGCTGGGCCGGAATTTCCCGGGCGGCCTCGCCAGGGGCCGGCTTGGCGGTCAGCCAGGTCAGGAAGGGCTGCAGGGCAGCAGGCAGACGCTGCGCCATGGCCGCGCGCGGATCCTCGCGCAGGCCTGGCACGGACTGCAGCGAGACCCCGGTCGGCACGTTGATTCGATTGAGCTTCATGTCGAATTTCCTCTTCTGAGGCGGATTGGTTCGCTGCGCCCGAGTATTTCGGGGTGCGCTGTCTTTATCGCCCGAACAAGGAATTCTGACTTGATTTTATTACTGTGCAGTCATTTAGACTTACCAAAGCCTTTGAGACGAAAAATGGTGCAATCTGTCGGTTTTCAACCCGGCAGGGTAAGGGCGCAGTGGGCTGCGATCTCCGCCCGCCGGGCCAGCCATACCCTGTCACCCAGGGCCGCGAGCCTGGCAAGGGTGCCCTCGAAGGCGGGAAAGCGCCCCGGCCGGCCGCAGATCCGAAGGTGGAAGCCGATATTCAACAGCCGGGGTTTCCCTTCCTCGCCCTCGCGCAGAAGCACCTCCAGCGCGTCCGAAATATAATCGAGCATCTCAACAGATCGAACAAATCCATTGGGGTGGAAGAATTTCATGTCGTTTGTATCGAGTGCGTAAGGAATAACCATGAGGCCCGGCCGGTTGCTGTCGCGGTAGGGCAAGTCATCGTCAAAGGCATTGGAAATATAGAGATATCCCTGGTCCCGCAGTAGCTCCCGAGTCCAGGGACTCTCGGATCCGCGGCAGAAGAAGCCGACGGGACGCGTCCCGGTAGCGTCTTCGATGGCGCGCGCGGTGCGCGACAGGTCCGCGGCTTCCTCGGCGGCCGAGGTGTAGTCCGCATGCGGTCGCCACAGCCAGCCGTGCGCCGCCGCCTCATGCCCCGCCTCGGTCACGGCGCGGGCCAGGGCCGGTGCCCGGGCCACGGCCCGCCCGCACATCAGGAAGGTGGCCGGCACCTTGTGGCGCCGCAGCGAATCGAGCATCCGCCAGAGGCCGGCGCGGGTGCCGTAGGCGAAGATCTGCTCCTGCCCGATGTCCCGCCGGCCCGCCGGCACGACGCTGATCACCTCGCCCATCCGCTCGCATTGCGCGTCGCCGTCGCCGACCTGCTGCTCGGCGCCCTCCTCGAAGTTCACCACCACCGAGACGGCGAGGCGGGCGCCGTTGGGCCAGCGCAGGTCAGGCCACTGGCCGCCATAGCCGATCATGTCGCGGGTCATGCGGGATCTCCTTCCGTGAGGTGGCCCCGCCGTGGCAAGGCCGGGGCCAATGGCGGCCCGCGAGGCCGCCCGCCCTGGCACGGGCGATGCAAGACGCGGCGCCATGCCCTGCGACATCGCTCCCGAATCCGCCCTCGCCGAAACCCTCCTGGCACGGCTGCGCGCCGCCAGCCTGGATGCGCCGGGCGTGACCCGCGCCTCCTTCGGTCCCGGCGAGCGCGTCGCCCACGCCCTGATGGCCGAGGCCGCCGCCACCCTTGGCCTGGAGGTCGCCGTCGATGCCATCGGCACCTTGCGGATGACCCTGCCGGGTCAGGATCGTGATCTGCCGGCGGTGGTGATCGGCTCGCATCTCGACAGCGTGCCGCATGGCGGCAATTACGATGGCGCCGCCGGGGTGGTCATGGGCCTCGCCGCCGCCGCCCGGCTCCGGCGCAAGGGGGCGCGGACTGCCCGCGATCTCATCATCCTGGGTATCCGTGCCGAGGAAATGTGCTGGTTCGCGGCGCATTATCTCGGCAGCCGCGCGCTGTTCGGCCTGTTGCCGCCCGAGACGCCGGACCAGCTGCGCCGCGCCGACACGGGCCGCACCCTCGCCGAGCACATGATCGAGGAGGGGCTCGACCCGACGCCGATCCGCGAGGGCCGCGCGTTGATGGACCCGGCGCGCATCGCCTGCTTTTTGGAGCCGCATATCGAGCAGGGGCCCGCCCTGGTCGCGGCCGGGCGGCCGGTGGGGATCGTCACCGGCATCCGCGGCAGCCTGCGCTATCCGCGCGCCAGCGTCAGCGGGGAACATACCCATGCCGGCGCCGTGCCGAGGGCCTTCCGGCGCGACGCCGCGCTGGCCGGCGTCGCGCTGATCGCCGCGCTGGAGCGCCGCTGGATCGAGATGGAGCGGGCCGGGGCCGACCTGGTCTGCACCGCGGGCATCCTGGCGACCGATCCGGCCCACCAGGCGCCGACCAAGGTGCCGGGCTTCCTGCGCTTCAGCCTCGATATCCGCAGCGAGGATGCCGCCCTGCTGGCGGAGACCGACCGCTGGCTGCGGGAGGAGACGGCGCGGCTGGAGGCGGAGCGCGGCGTGCGCTTCGACCTCGGCCCCGGCACCCATGCCGCGCCCGCCCGGATGGATGCGCGCATTCAGGACATCCTCTGGCGCGCCGGCGAGCGGACGGGGACAGGCATGATGCGCATGGCCTCGGGCGCCGGGCACGACTGCGCCACCTTCGCCGGGCTGGGCATTCCTTCCGCCATGCTGTTCCTGCGCAACGAGAACGGCAGCCACAATCCGGACGAGACGCTCGACATGGCCGATCTCGCCGCCGGCCTCGCCGTGCTGACAGGCGCGCTGGAGGAGCTTCTCGCCTGATCGCGACACCCTGGCGGAATTCTTGCCCGTGGCGGAACTTCTGTCGCTGGCACAACTCTTGCTGCCGACGAGCGCGATGCTGAAGACCTCTCCGATCGAAACGTCCACCGCCGGCCATCGTCTCGACATGGACGGCATCCGCGTGCGCTATGGCAGCGCGACCGCGGTGGATGGCGTGACCCTCACCGTGGAGCCCGGCGAGATCCTGGCTCTGCTCGGCCCCTCCGGCTGCGGCAAGACGACGCTGCTGCGCACCGTCGCCGGCTTCATCCGCGCCGATGCCGGGCGCGTGCTGGTCGATGGCCGCCCGATCGATCACCTGCCGCCCGGCGGCCGTGGCGTGGGCATCGTCTTCCAGTCCTACGCCCTCTTCCCCCACATGACGGCGGCGCAGAATGTCGCCTACGGGCTGGAGGCCCGGGGCCGGCCGAAGGCGGAGATCGTCCGCCGCGTCGAGGCGGCGCTCTCCGCCGTTCGCATGGAGGCGTTCGGCGAGCGGCGTCCGCGCGCGCTCTCGGGTGGGCAGCAGCAGCGCGTGGCGCTGGCCCGCGCGCTGGCCACCGAACCGCGCATCCTGCTGCTCGACGAGCCCTTCGCCGCGCTCGATCGCGCCCTGCGGCTGGACCTGCAGCTCGAGATCAAGCGCATCCAGCGCCGCTTCGGCGTCACCGCCGTGCTGGTCACGCACGACCAGGACGAGGCGATGAGCATGGCCGACCGCATGGCGGTGATGAACCGCGGCCAGGTGGAGCAGGTGGCGGCGCCCGCGGAGGTCTACGACACTCCCGCCACGCCCTTCGTCGCCGGCTTCGTCGGCACCAGCAACCGGCTGCATGGCAAGGTCGAGGCGCGGCAGGGCGAGGATTACCGCATCCGCCTCGATGTCGGCGCCACGGTCACGGTGCCCAGCCCGCGCGGCTTCGCCCTGGGCGAACGGGTGCTGCTCAGCGCGCGGCCCGAGCATCTCACGCTGCATCCGGACGCGCCGGAGACAGCCGGGAGCTGGCCGGCGCGGTTGCGCCTTTCACTCCCGCTGGGCCCGGCCCTCGTGCACGACGTCGAGGCCGGCAACACCGAACTCAAGCTGCACCAGGCGCGACACGGCGCGCCGCCCTCGCCCGGACCGGTGCGCATCGGCCTCTCGCCCGGCGCCCGTCCGGCCCTTTTCCCCGTTGGAGACGCGACATGATCGAAATGAGCCGCCGCCACGCCCTGAGCGCTACCCTCGGGCTGCTGGGCGCCGCCGCCCTGCCGGCCGGGCCGGCGCGGGCCGCCGGCAGCATGACCGCCGCGGTCTATCCGGGCGGCTGGGACGAGGCATTGCGGGCCGTGCTGGCGCCGGCGCTGAAGCAGAACCACGGCGTCGACGTGGCCTTCGAGCCGCTCTTCGCCGTCGACCAGATCGCCAAGGCGCGCGCGGCGCGCGGGGTCGCGCCCTTCGATGTCTTCGTGCTCGATCCCGGCCCACGCGTCAGCGGCATGGACCTGAAGCTCTTCGAGCCTTTCGATCCGAGCCGCCTGAGCAACCGCGGTAAGCTGCCCGCCGGCTACGCGGACGCGGTGGGCGCCGGGGTCGCGGCGCAGGTCGTCGGCATCGCCTACAATCCGAAGAAGATGGAGAAGCCGAAGGGCTGGGCGGACCTGTTCAGGCCCGAATACGCGAAGCAGCTCGGCCTGACCGGCTTCGGCACCACCTTCGGCACCATCTCGCTGATCGAGATGGCCAAGTCCGTCGGCGGCTCCGAGGAGAACATGGAACCGCTCTTCGAGGCGCTGCGCAAGATCCTGCCCGATGTCGCCGCCGTGGCGCAGCCGGCCGCCATGCCGGGCCTGTTCCAGCAGGGACAGATCGGCCTGATGTACACCAACACCTATACGGTGACGCTGCTGAAGTCGCGTGGCGTGGACATCGAGTTCGCGGTGCCGGAGAGCGGCGCCGCCGCCTTCGGCACCACGATGCACATCGCCAGGGGCAGCAAGAACATCGACGCCGCCTACCAGTACATCGACACGATGATCAGCACGCCGGTGCAGTCGGCGCTGTCGCAGGCGCCGTACTTCTTCGTGCCGGTCAACACCGAGGTGAAGCCGGGCGCCGACGTGCCGATGAAGTCGATCGACGACCTCAGGACCTTCGTCACGCATGACTGGACCAAGATCAACCCGCAGCGGCCGCGCTGGATCGACCGCTTCAACCGCGAGATGGCCAAGTGAGCGAGCGGGGCGCGTGGCGGCTCGCGCTGCCGCTCGCCCTGGCGCAGCTGCTGTTCTTCCTCTCGCCGCTGCTGCTGCTGGCGGCGACCTCCCTCGCGACGGACGAGAATCTCGACACTGCCAGCCTCGCGGCCTGGCGCGACGTGCTGGGCGATTCCTTCCACCGCCAGGCGGTTCTGAACACGCTGCGCCTCGGCGCCCTCACCGTGCTCGCCACCCTGCTCTTCGCGGTGCCCCTGGCGCTGCTGCACATGGTGGCGGGGCCGGCCCTCAAGCGGATCATCCTGCTCGCCGCCGTGCTGCCGCTGCTGACCTCGGTGGTGGTGCGGACCTTCGCGTGGATCGTCATCCTGGGGCGGGAGGGCGTCATCAACAGCACGCTGCTTTCCACGGGTCTGACCAGCGCGCCCATCCCGCTTCTGCAGACCGAACCCGGGCTGATCCTGGCGCTGACGCAGATCGAGATGCCGCTGATGCTGCTGCCGCTGATCGCCTCGCTCGGACGCATCGACCCGGCGCTGCTCGACGCCTCGGCCTCGCTCGGCGCCTCGCTGTTCCGCACGCTGCGCCGTGTCGTGCTGCCGATGGCGCTGCCCGGCCTGCTGGCCGGTGCCACGCTGGTCTTCGCCAGTGCCTCCACCGCCTTCATCTCGCAGTCGGTGATCGGCGGCGGCCGGCTGGCCTATCTCCCGTCGCTGGTCTGGCAGCAGGCCATGGTGGTGTTCAACTGGCCCCTCGCGGCGGCCCTGGCGCTGACGCTGATGGCCTCGGTGCTGGCCGTTGCGGCGGCGCTCTCGGCAGTGGGAAGGAAGGCCGCGCATGTCTAGATTCGCCGCCCGCGACAAGCCGCTGGCCCTGCTGATCCTGGCCCTGGCCGCGATCGGGCTGCTGATCCTCATCGGGCCGGTGCTGATCGTGCTGCTCACCTCCTTCACCACCTCGCAGGCCTTGCGCTTTCCGCCGCCGGGCCTGACCCTGCGCTGGTACGCCGACCTCTTCGACCCCGCGCGCTCGGCGCAGATCCATGTCGCCGCCGGCAATTCCCTGGCCGTCGCCGCCTGCACGGCCGCGCTCTCCACCGCCCTGGCAACCGGCGCGGCGCTGGCCATCTCCCGCTCCCGCGCCGCCTGGGCGCGCATGGCGGAAGGCGGCTTCATGGCGCCGCTGGTGCTGCCCGGCATCGCCTATGGCCTGGCGACGCTGATGTTCTTCTCCTGGCTGCGGCAGCCGCCGTCCTTCGGGCTGCTGGTCGCCGGCCATGCGATGATCGCGACGCCCTTCGCGCTGCGCACCATCGGCGCCAGCGCGGCGGGGCTCGATCCCGCCCTGCTGGAGAGCAGCGCCATCCTCGGCGCCTCGCCCTGGCGCACCTTCCGGCGCGTCGTGCTGCCCCTGATCATGCCGGGCGTGGCCGCGGGGGCCTTCCTCGCCTTCGTCTCCTCGCTCGACAATGTGCCGGTCTCCCTCTTCCTCTCCTCGGCGGAGACGGACATGCTGCCGATCCGCATGTGGGGCATGATGGAGACCTCGCTCGACGTGCGCGTCGCGGCGGCCTCCGGCGTGCTGGTGGCTGTCGCCTTCCTTCTTCTCGTGGTGATGGACCGCGCCGTGGGCCTGGTCCGCAGGATGGCCGGATGACGCTGAAGCCCGAACCCCTGACCGCCGAGGCCTTCGCGCCCTTCGGCGAGGTGCTGACGGTGCCGGAGGCCGCCGGCCGCCTCTACTACGAGGCGGCGCTGGCCAATGGCCGGGCCGGCGCCTGGCCCAGCCTGTCACTGTCCTGCAAGGAGCCCGAGCCCGCGCGGCGGCTGCGCGTCGAGGCGATGGAGCGGCACGAGTTCTCGTCGCAGAGCTTCGTTCCGCTCGGCGCCGCCGCCTGGCTGGTGCTGGTGGCGCCGCATGGCGCGGATGGCGGACCGGACATGGCCAGGGCGCGCGCCTTCCTGCCCGGCCCGGGCCAGGCCGTCACCTATGGCATCAATGTCTGGCATCACGGCATGACGGTGTTCGGCGCGCCGGCCCGCTTCGCCGTCTTCATGTGGCGCGATGGCGGGCCGGGGGATGAGGAATTCGTCCCCGTCGAACCCTTCACCCTGGACCTGGACTGACCTCCGATGACCTATCAGGTGAAGCGCGACTTCCTCGGCTATGGCGCCAACCCGCCGGACCCGCGGTGGCCTGGCGGCGCGCGCGTCGCGGTCAATTTCGTCATGAACTACGAGGAGGGCTCCGAGCCCTCGGTGCAGGATGGCGAGGGCTATTCCGAGCACGGCCTGACCGAGGCCCCCGGCATCGCGCATATCCCGAAGGGTCGCGACCTCGCTGCCGAAGGCATGTTCGAGTATGGCAGCCGGGTCGGCTTCTGGCGGCTGATGCGGCTGTTCCAGGAGCGTGGCCTGCCGATGACGGTCTTCGGCTGCGCCCTGGCCCTGGAGCGCAACCCCGAGGCGGCGGCGGCCATCCGAGAGAGCGGCTTCGATGTCTGCTGCCACGGCTGGCGCTGGGTGAAGCACTACGAGCTCTCCGAGGCCGAGGAGCGCGAGCACATCCGCCGCGCCGTCGCCTCGCTGGAGCGGACGGTGGGGCACCGCCCCGATGGCTGGTACTGCCGCTACGGACCCAGCGAGAACACGCGCCGCCTGGTGGTCGAGGAGGGCGGCTTCCTCTACGACAGCGACAGCTATGCCGACGAACTGCCCTGGTGGGTCACGGTGGAGGGCAAGGGCCATCTGGTCGTGCCCTATTCGCTGACCAACAATGACGGCAAGTACGCCGGCGCCGTCGGGACCTCGGAGCAGTGGTTCAGCTTCGTGCGGGACGCCTTCGACACGCTCTACGCCGAGGGCGCGCGGACGCCGAAGATGATGTCGGTCGGGCTGCACATGCGGCTGATCGGCCATCCGGCCAGGGCGGCCGGCCTGGCGCGGCTGCTGGACCATATCCAGAGGCATCAGGATGTCTGGATCACCCGGCGCATCGACATCGCCCGGCACTGGGTGAGGCAGCATCCCTATCCCGGCCGCGGGCTGAACGAATAGGGTGACGGCCCCGCTTGGCGGCGGGGCGGCTCCCCCCATAGCATCCGCGCGCCGGACACCCCAAGTCAGCGGCAACACAAGCCGGGAGACACCGATGCGCGCCACCTCCGTTCTCGAGACCATCGGCCAGACGCCGCACATCCGCCTGAGCCGCCTCTTCCCCGACGCCGAGGTCTGGGTGAAGTCCGAGCGCGCCAATCCCGGCGGCTCGATCAAGGACCGCATCGCCCTGTCGATGGTCGAGGCGGCGGAGGCGGAGGGCCGGCTGAAGCCGGGTGGCACGATCATCGAGCCGACCTCGGGCAATACCGGCATCGGGCTGGCCATGGTCGCGGCGGTGAAGGGCTACAGGCTGGTCCTGGTCATGCCGGAATCCATGTCCATCGAGCGCCGCCGGCTGATGCAGGCCTATGGCGCCACCTTCGACCTGACGCCGCGCGAGAAGGGCATGAAGGGCGCCATCGAGCGGGCCAAGGAGCTGGTGGCCGAGACGCCCGGCGCCTGGATGCCGCAGCAGTTCGAAAATCCGGCCAATATCGACGTGCATGTCCGGACCACCGCGCGCGAGATCCTGAGTGACTTCCCCGAGGGGCTGGACGCGCTGATCACCGGCGTCGGCACCGGCGGCCACCTCACCGGTTGCGCCCAGGTGCTGAAGCAGGCCTGGCCCGCGCTGAAGGTCTTCGCCGTGGAGCCCGAGGCCTCGCCCGTGATCTCCGGCGGATCGCCCGCGCCGCACCCGATCCAGGGCATCGGTGCCGGCTTCGTGCCGGCCAACCTGCACACCGACCTGCTGGATGGCGTCATCAAGGTCGCGGCCGATGCGGCCAAGGACTATGCCCGCCGCTCGGCGCTGCAGGAGGGCCTGCTGGTCGGCATCTCCTCCGGAGCGACGCTGGCCGCCATCGCCGCCAAGCTGCCGGAGCTGGGGCAGGGCGCGAAGGTGCTGGGCTTCAACTATGACACCGGGGAGCGCTATCTCTCGGTTCCGGACTTCCTGCCGGGCTGAGGCCCGCCGGGGCGGGACGGCGGGGCTTCTCAGATCGTGTAGTCGAAGGCCGTATAGGCCATCTCGGCCAGGATCTCGTCGGCGCTGCGCGGCGAGGCGGCGCCCTGGTCCATCCGGACCGGCCGGGCCGGCACGCCCGCCACGGTGGTGCGCGGCGGCACGGGCGCCAGCACCACCGAGCCGGCGGCGATGCGGGCATCCTCGCCGACCTCGATATTGCCCAGGATCTTCGCCCCCGCGCCGATGATGACGCCGCGCCGGATCTTGGGATGCCGGTCCCCCGCCTCCTTGCCGGTGCCGCCCAGCGTCACGCCCTGCAGCAGCGAGACATCGTCGCCGATCTCCGCCGTCTCGCCGATCACGAGCCCGGTCGCGTGGTCGAGCAGGATGCCCCGGCCGATCCGGGCGGCCGGGTGGATATCGGCCTGGAACACCTCCGAGGCGCGGCTTTGCAGGTAGAGGGCAAGATCCCGCTCCCCCTGCTTCCAGAGCCAGTGGTTCAGCCGGTGCAGCTGGATGGCGTGAAATCCCTTGAAGTACAGGAAGGGCTCGATCAGCCGCTCGCAGGCCGGGTCGCGCTCGAAGACGGCGGCGATATCCGCCTTCAGCCCCAGCACCAGCGCGGCATCGGCCCGGCTGGCCTGCTGGAAGGCCTGGAAGATGATGGAATGCGAGATGGTGTCGTTGCGCAACCGGGCGGCGATGCGGTGGAACGCCGCGGTGGGGAAGTCGGGCTGGTTCAGGATCGATTCCAGGAAGAGCGGCGCCAGGGTCGGCGAGGCGGTCTGGGCGGCCTCCGCCTCGCGGCGCAGCTGGTGCCACAGCGCGTCGGTCAGCTCCGCCTGCGTCGAGACCAGGGACAGGTGATGCGGCGCGGATCGCGACAAGGGATCTCTCCATCGGAGCCTTCGGCCACCGGATATGCGGTGGGTCGGCGGGCGGCGGGAGGGGCGACACGAAATCTTCAGCCCCGCGATCCCCCGCCCGTCCCCTGCGGGCCCGTCGCGGGGCGGGGGGCTTGGCCGCCACGGCCCCGCTCCGATAGGTTGGCGGGACAAGGCCCGCCCCGCGCCGAGCTGGGTCAAACCACCAGGCCAAACACTGAGGAGATGACGAGAATGCCATTGCCCCCCGCCCTCGAGGGCCGCCTCGCGCTCCCCATCGTCGCCGCGCCGATGTTCCTGGTCTCCGGGCCGGATCTGGTGGTCGAGACCTGCCGCGCCGGGGTGCTGGGCACCTTTCCCTCGCTGAACCAGCGCAGCAGCGAGGCCTATGGCGACTGGCTGGACGAGATCGCCGGGCGGCTGGAGGGCCAGCCCGGCGCCGCGCCCTTCGGCGTGAACCTGATTGTCAACCGTTCCAACACCCGGCTGGATGCCGATCTGGCGCGGACGGTGGAGCACCGCGTGCCCCTGGTCATCACCTCGCTCGGTGCGGTGAAGGAGCTGGTGGATGCGGTCCATGCCTATGGCGGGCTGGTCTTCCACGATGTCGTCAACCTGCGCCACGCCGCCAAGGCGGCGGAGGCCGGGGTGGATGGGCTGATCGCCGTCAGCGCCGGGGCCGGCGGCCATGCCGGCCAGCTCAGCCCCTTCGCCTTCCTGGCCGAGCTGCGGCAGATCTTCCAGGGAACCCTGTTGCTCTCGGGCGCCATGAGCACGGGCGCGCATGTCGCCGCCGCGCGGCTGATGGGGGCGGACCTGGCCTATCTCGGCACCCGCTTCATCGCCACGCAGGAGAGCATGGGCCCGCCGGACTACAAGGCCATGCTGCTGGAGGCCAAGGCCCGGGACGTCATCTACACCCCGGCGATCAGCGGCGTGAACGCCAATTTCCTGCGCCAGAGCCTGGTCGCCGCCGGGCTCGATCCGGAGAACCTGCCGCCGCGGCCGGAGAAGCACACCGATGCCGAGCATCGACCCTGGAAGAACATCTGGTCGGCCGGGCACGGCGTCGGCAGCATCGAGGACGTGCCGACCGTGGCCGAGCTCTGCGGCCGGCTGGGGCAGGAATATCGCGAGGCCCTGCGCGCGCTCTCCCGCGAGGCCGAGGGCTGATCCGGGCCGGCGGGGCAGGGCAATTCCTGCACCGCCGGCCGCCCTGCCATGCGGCGGGGTCGCCTTGCGGGCGGGCCTCACAGGCAGGAGAGTGTTCCCGCCGCCGGCGCCCGCCTTCCTGCCCTGGCCCTCGCGCCTGGCGGCCCCTGCCGGCCACCGAGGAAACCTGTCCATGACGCATTCCGCCTTCCGATCCGCGCAGCCCGGCCAGGGGGGCTGCTGCCGGTGATGCTGCCGCTTCGCGCCGCTCGCCTGGAGGAGATGCTGCGGGAGGAGGCTCCCTACGGTGACATCACCACCCTGGGCCTCGGCATCGGGGACGCGGTGGGGCAGGTGCAGCTCTGCGCCGGCCGGACCATGACGCTGTGCTGCTCGGAGGAGGCGGAACGGCTCTTCCTGCTGGCGGGCTGCAGCGCCGTGCACCGTGTCGCCGCCTCCGGCGCCCTGCTGGATCAGGGCGGCCCGATCCTGACCGCGACCGGACCGGCCGCCGCGCTGCATCAGGCCACCAGGGTGGCGCAGGCGCTGATGGCGACCACCTCCGGCATCGCCACGCAGGCCGCCCGCATTCGCGCCGTCGCGCGCCGGGAGAAGCCGGGCATCGCGGTCGCCTGCCCGCGGGAGCATCTGCCCGGCGCCAGGGACGTGATGCTCCGCGCCATCGCCGCCGGCGGCTGCGTGCCGCACCGCCTCGGCCTGTCGGACAGCATCCTGGTCGGCGCCCCGCACCGCGCCTTCCTGGGCCGCGAGCCCGCCTATCGCTGGGTGGCGCGCCTGCGCGCGGCGCAGCCGGAGCGCAGCATCGCCGTGGAGGCCGGGACGGTGGACGAGGCGGTGCTGCTGGCCCATGCCGGCGTCGACATCGTGCAATGTGGCGGGCTGAGCCCGGCCCAGCTGGCGGAGGTGACACGCGCCCTCGCCGATCACCCCCGGCGCCCGGTCATCGCCGCGGCGGGGGGCGTGACCGAGGGGAATGCCGCCGACTATGCGCGCGCCGACGCCGACCTGCTGATCACCGCCTCGCCCTACAGCGCCCCGCCGCTGGAGATCACGGCGAGGATGGAGCGCCTCTGACGCCTCCGCGACGGCGCACCATAAGCCTTGCGTTGTCCTCCGCCTTTCTCATGTAATCCGGAATGAACCTTCCGGGGTCGCTGCGACAGGGGGCACGGGCATGAAGCGGGTGACGCTGGACGCCGTGCTGGATGTGGCCGGGTTATGGCAGGAAGCGGCCTGCGACGAGAGCAGGCTGGGCGCCGCGCTTCATGAACTGCGCCAGCTCTTCGGCGGCACCACCGCGTGCCTGGGCCGCCTCGGCCACCCTCCGGAGGCGCAGGACGTCTTCGGCGTCGGTCACACCGAGGGCTATCTGCGCAGCTATGCCGAGCACTACTGGCGCGGCAATCTCGTCTGGCAGGCGGCGAGGCCATTGGCCCCCGGCTCCATCTACTGCGACCAGAAGCTGCTCGGACCCGCGGGTCTGCACGGCAGCGCGTTCTGGAACGAGTGGATGCGGCCACAGGACATGTATGCCTCGATCGGCTGCCGCATCGACGGGCCGGGCGATGGCTGGGCGATCCATGTCGAGCGGGGCCGCACCCGCCCGGCCTTCGATGCCGAGGATTACCGGCTGATGCGGAAGCTGATGCCGTTCATCCGCGCCGGCCTGGGGCAGCGCGACCGGTTCGGCGGGCTTCGCCTCCCGCGGGAAGGCATCGTGGACGGGCTCGATCTGCTGGACATCGCCATCTACGAGGTTGGCGCCGATGGCCAGGTGCTGCGCGCCAACCGGGCGGGGGAGATGCTGCTGGCCCGCATCGGCGCGGCGCGGCACCACGGCATCTCCGCCCTCGGGCTTGGCAACGGGGCGGTGGTGGCGCGGCTGCGCCAGTATGTGCAGCAGGCCTGCCTCGGCACCGAGCTGGAGCGGCGGGGCGGCTTCCTGGCCACCGTCGCGGGCCGGTCGGCCGTGCCGCTCAGCCTCCAGGTCAGCCCGCTCTCGGCCGAGGGGCGGCAGGCGCCCCGCGCGCTGGTCGTCGCCAAGGAGGTGATGACGCGGCAGGAGCTGGGGGCGCAACTGCCGGCCCTGTTCGGCCTGACGCCGGCCGAGGTCCGGGTGGCGTCGGGCATGCTCGCCGGCCTGACGGCGGCCGAGATCGCCGCCATGCAGGGTCTTCGCATCACCACCGTGCGGACGCATCAGGCGCGGATCTTCCAGAAAACGGAGACCCGCCATCAGGCCGCCTGCGTGGCGCGGATGCAGGCCGCGCTGCTGCCCGTGCTGAGCTGAGCCCTATTCCTGATACCAGGTGCGGCCATCGCGCTCGATCAGGGCGATGGCGGCGGTCGGACCCCAGCTGCCGGCCGGATAGGGGCGGGGCGGCTGTGGTGTCGAGGCCCAGGCGCGCAGCAGCGGCTCGACCCAGGTCCAGGCCGTCTCCACCTCGTCGCGGCGCATGAACAGCGTGGCATTGCCGCGCACCACATCCATCAGCAGCCGCTCATAGGCGTCCGGGAAACTCTGGCCGAAGGTCTTCTCGAAGGAGATGTCGAGCCCGGTGGGGCGGAGATGCAGCCCGCCCGGCCCCGGCTCCTTGGTCATCATCTCGAGCCGCATCCCCTCCGCCGGCTGCAGGCGGATCAGCAGGCGGTTGGGCTCGGTGATGCTGGCCTCCGCTGGGAACAGCGTGAAGGGCGGCGTGCGGAACTGCACGACGATCTCGGAGACCTTGCACGGCAGGCGCTTGCCGGTGCGCAGGTAGAAGGGCACGCCGGCCCAGCGCCAGTTGTTGATCTGCAGCTTCATGGCGACGAAGCTTTCCGTCGTGCTGGTCGGCTCGCCCAGATCCTGCAGATAGCCCGGCACCGGTTGCCCGCCGACGGCGCCGGCCGTGTACTGGCCGCGGACCGCGAAGCCCGGCGCCTCCAGCGGCGTGATCGGGCGCAGCGCGCGCAGCACCTTCAGCTTCTCGTCGCGCACCGCGTCGGCGTCGAGCGAGACCGGGCTCTCCATGGCCAGCAGGCACAGCAGCTGCAGCATGTGGTTCTGCAGCATGTCGCGCAGCGCGCCCGAGCGGTCGTAATAGCCGCCGCGCCCCTCGACACCGACCGTCTCTGCCACGGTGATCTGCACATGGTCGATGACGTCGGCATTCCACAGCCGTTCGAAGATCGTGTTGGCGAAGCGCAGCGCCAGCAGGTTCTGCACCGTCTCCTTGCCGAGGTAGTGGTCGATGCGGAAGAGCTGCGCCTCCGGCACCACGGCGCCGACCGCGTCGTTGATGGCGCGGGCGGAGGCGAGGTCATGCCCGATCGGCTTCTCGAGCACGACCCGGGCCTGGGGCGAGATCAGCCCATGCTCGGCCAGGTTGCGGCAGATCGGACCATAGAGCTCGGGCGAGGTGGCCAGGTAGAAGGGCCGCACATGCTCCGGCCGCTCGGCCAGCAGGGCGGCGAGGCGGTCCCAGCCCGCCTCGCCGGCGCCGTCGATGCGCAGATAGCGCAGCAGGGCGAGGAAACGGCGTAGCTCCTCCTCCTGCTCCACCGTCTCCACCGCGACATGACGCCGCAGCGCCGCCTCGGCCTGCCGGCGGTAGGCGTCCTCCTCCAGCTCGGTCCGCGCCGCGGCGAGGATGCGGCAGGCCTCGTCGAACTGCCGGTCGCGGAAGCGATGGAACAGCGCCGGCAGCAGCTTGCGCATGGTCAGGTCTCCGGTGGCACCGAAGATCACGCAGTCGAAGGTCGGAACGGGTAGAATCTGGGCCATGCATCCCTGCTCGCGGAGGAAGTGTCGTGGCGGACCGGTCTCGCGCTCTCCGGCCGCGGCGCGCCGGGGCCCAGTCTAGGCCGGGCCTTCGCGCCTGCACAAAGGGCATATGCCGGGCCGGAGTCCCCGCAGAGGAGCCTTCAGCGCGGAGGCGGTCCGGCCTCGTCGCCGATGCGGTCGCGCAGCGTCACCTCCGGCAGGCCGAGCACCAGCAGGAAGGCGGCCGTCATGACGGCGCCGCTGAGCAGGAAGCAACCGGTCAGCGCGGCGCGATAGGCATCGGCCATGGCGGCCTGCTGGGCCGGCGTGAAGCGCGCCAGTGCCTCCACGCCATGCGCCGTGACCTGGGCCACCTCGGCCGGATCGAGCCCGGCGAAGGCGTTCTGCAGCCGCGAGGTCATGATGGTCCCGGAGGCGGCGACACCGAGCGCGCCGCCAAGCGAGCGCAGGAAGGTCATGGCGCCGGTCGCGGCACCCAGCTCCCGGTGCGCCACGGCGTTCTGCACGGCGGTCGTCAGGTTGGGCATGCCCATGCCCATGCCGAGGCCGAGCAGCCCCATCGAGACCAGGAAGACCATGGGCGGGGCGGCGAACCAGGCGAAGAGCGCCAGGCTGGCCAGTGCCAGGGCCTCCAGCCCCAGCCCGGCGAGCAGGAACAGCTTGTTGCGCCCGAGCTTCGAGACGATGCGGCCGCCGACGACCGAGCTGAGCACCATGCCGACCACCTGCGGCAGCATCATCGCGCCGGCATGGGCGGGGTCCATGCCGAGCACCAGCTGGAAGTAGAGCGGCAGGAAGACGGTGGAGCCGAGCATGGCGAAGGTCATCATGCCGCCGACCACCACGCCGCGGGCGAAGACCGGGTTGCGGAACAGCGGCAGGCGGATCAGCGGCTCCGGCGCCCGCAGCTCGCGCCAGGCGAAGAGGGCATAGAGGGTCACGGACAGCGCCGCCATGCCGAGGGCGGGCCAGGACGCCCAGGGGAACTCGCTGCCGCCCCAGGCCAGCAGCAGCAGCAGGGCGGTGGTGGCGCCCGCCAGCAGGGCCGCCCCGGGGATGTCCACCGGCCGCCGGTTCGGCGGCGTCGTGGAGCGCGGCAGGCCGAGGCCGATCATCACCAGGGCCAGCAGGCCGATCGGCAGGTTGACGTAGAACACCCACCGCCAGGACAGGG
Organism: Teichococcus aerofrigidensis; assembly: GCF_054073225.1. NCBI lineage: Bacteria > Pseudomonadati > Pseudomonadota > Alphaproteobacteria > Acetobacterales > Roseomonadaceae > Roseomonas > Teichococcus aerofrigidensis. The sequence goes on along the minus strand of NZ_JBSXMU010000009.1, from coordinate 7,948 downwards.
CCGATGTGATGATGCCGCCGAGCAGCGGCCCGGCGACGCTGGCCAGGGCGAAGGTGCCGGTGAAGAGACCCTGGTAGCGCGGCCGCTCGCGCGGCGAGACGACATCGCCGATGGCGGCCTGGGAGAGGGTCAGCAGCCCGCCCGCGCCGATGCCCTGGATGGCGCGGAAGGCGATGAGCTGGCCCATGGACTGCGCCACGCCGCAGAGCAGCGAGCCGCCCAGGAAGATCAGGATGGCCAGGAAGAAGAGGGTGCGGCGGCCGAAGGTGTCGGAGAGCTTGCCGTAGAGCGGCGTGGTGGTGGTCGAGGTCAGCATGAAGGCGGTGACCACCCAGGAGAGATGCGCCATGCCGCCCAGCTCCCCCACCATGCGCGGCAGGGCGGTGTTGACGATGTTCTGGTCGAGCGCCGCCAGGATCATCGTCAGCAGCGCCCCGGCCAGGACGATGCGGAGCTGCCGCTTCGGCGCGGTGCCGGCGGGGGGCGCCGGCGGATTCGCCGCCGGGGTGGGTTGGTCGTTCATGCGGCTCCGGCCTGTGCTGGCATCTCGCGCCGGGCCGAGGGCAGGCCGGCGGGCCGGCCTTTCTGGGCCGGCCGCCCCCCCGGTGTCAAAGCGCCCCCCGGCCGCTCAACCGCCGCGGGCGGCGCCCTGCGGGTTCTCCAGCAGGAAATCGAAGTCGCAGCCCTGATCGGCCAGCAGCACCTCGCGCCGGTAGAGGCTGGCGTAGCCGCGCTTGGCCTGGGCGGTGACGGGCGGCGTCTCGGCCCGGCGCCGCTCCAGCTCGGCCGCCTCGACCATCAGATCGAGGCGCCGCTCCCGCACCGAGACACGGATGCGGTCCCCGTCCCGCACCAGGCCGAGCGGCCCGCCGGACGCGGCGTCCGGCGTCACGTGGAGCACGATGGTGCCATAGGCGGTGCCGCTCATCCGCGCGTCGGAAATGCGCAGCATGTCCTTCACCCCGGCGCGCGCCAGCTTCTGCGGGATCGGCAGGTAGCCGGCCTCGGGCATGCCGGAGGGGCTGAGCGGGCCGGCGTTCTGCAGGACCAGCGCATCGTCCGGGCGCACGTCGAGGTCGGGATCGTCGATCCGCGCCGCCAGGTCCTCCAGCGAACTGAAGACCACCGCCCGCGCCTCGGTCTCGAACAGCTTCGGGTCGGCGGCGGCGCGCTTCAGGATGGCGCCGCGCGGCGCCAGCGAGCCGAACAGGGCCACCAGCCCGCCCTGCGGCTGCAGCGGCTCGGCCAGGGGGCGCACCACGGCATGGTCCACATGGCCCGGGCCGCCCTCCAGCCGCTGGCCCAGCGTCTCGCCGCTGACGGTCAGGCAGTCGAGGTGCAGCAGCGGCTTCAGCTCGCGCAGCACGGCGCCGATGCCGCCCGCCGCGTGCAGGTCCTCCATGTAGAAGGGGCCGGTCGGCTTCAGGTCCACCAGGACGGGGGTGGTGTCGGACAGCTCGTTGAGCCGGTGCAGGTCCACGGGGATGCCGGCGCGGCCGGCGATGGCGGTCAGGTGGATGATGGCATTGGTCGAGCCGCCGATGGCCAGCAGCACGCGCAGCGCGTTCTCCACCGATTTCGGGGTGATGATGTCGCGGATGGTGGTGCCGGCGCGGGCCAGCGCCAGGGCGGCGGCGCCCGAGGCCTCGGCGGCGCGGATGCGGTCGGCATGCACGGCCGGGATGGCGGCGGTGCCGGGCAGGATGATGCCCAGCGCCTCGGCCAGCGAGGCCATGGTGCTGGCCGTGCCCATCACCGCGCAGGTGCCGGCGGTGGTGGCGAGATTGCCCTCCACCTCCTCGATGGTGGCGTCGTCGATCTCGCCGGCGCGGTACTTGGCCCAGAAGCGGCGGCAATCGGTGCAGGCCCCGAGTCGCTCGCCCCGCCAGCGGCTGGTCATCATCGGGCCGGTCACCACCTGCACCGTCGGCAGGCCGGCGGAGAGCGCGCCCATGAGCTGGGCGGGCACCGTCTTGTCGCAGCCGCCGACCAGCACGACGGCATCCATCGGCTGGCCGCGGATCATCTCCTCGGTGTCCATCGCCATCAGGTTGCGGAAGAACAGGCTGGTCGGGTTGAGGAAGACCTCGCCGAGCGAGATGGTGGGGAATTCCAGCGGCAGGCCGCCCGCCGCCAGCACGCCGCGCTTCACCGCCGTCACAAGCTCGGGCACGCCGCGGTGGCAGTTGTTGAACTCGCTGTAGGTGCTGGCGATGCCGACCACGGGCTTCCTCAGCAGATCGGTCGAATAGCCCATGGCGCGGGCCATCGAGAGGCGGAGGTAGCGGGCGAAATCGCGGTCGCCATAGTTGGTGAGGCCACGGGACAGGCCGTGCGGGGTGTCGTCGCTCATGATGCTGGACTTCGCGGGGTTGGGCGCCGGGGAGCGCCGGGTGAAGGGGAAGGGCGCCGGCTCAGGGACCGCCGCCATAGGCGCGGAGATAGGCGACCTGCGAGGGCTGGAGATGCGCGCGGGTGAGGGCGATGAGGGTCTCGCCATCGCCGGCGCGCAGCGCCGCGATCATGGCGTGGTGCTCCCGCCGCGCGGCCTCCCGCGCCTCGGGCGAGATCGAGGCGAGGAAGCGGATGCCATGGGCGCGCTGCGCGGCCGCCTCGATCGCCGTCGCCAGGAAGGCATTGCCGCAACAGTCGTTGATGCGGCGGTGGAAGGCCTGGTTGGCCCGGAACAGGGCGGCCAGATCGGCCGCGCCGGCGGCGCGGTCGTGCTCCCGCTGCAGGGTCTCGATGGCGGCGAGGTCGGCGGCGGGCAGGGGGCGGGGGATCAGCCGCGCCGCCTCGCATTCCAGCAGCTCCCGCAGGTCGTAGAGCTGCCGCACATCCTGCGGCGCGTAGCTCCGCACCAGGGCGCCGCGATGCGGGATGCGCTCGACCAGCCCGATGCGCTCCAGCTCCGTCAGGGCCAGCCGGATGACGTGGCGGGTGGCGCCGAAGCGCTGGATCAGCTCCTCCTCCACCAGCCTTTCGCGCGGGTGCAGGCGGCCGAGGACGATGTCCTCCTCCAGGGTCCTGGCGAGCAGGCGGGGGGTCGGGGCGGCCTCGGCCCTGGCGCTGACGGTGTCCGGCATAGAGGGTTTCCACGTCCCCCCCGGCGGGGGCCGGGAGCTTGATCGACAAGATTATCGACAATTTTAGCCCTGGCTAGCCCAGCCGACTCCGCAACCGGTCCGCACCGCGCAATTTACAGTCAGATGAGAGCGCCTATTAATAATCCGTGACACCCGAGGCGCCGCCGGCGATGGCTTCCGCCGGACCCGGCCCGAGGGCAAGGGCAAGAACCCCGGCGGCCAGCCGGGCGGCCGCAGCGCCGTCCGGCACGATCAGAGGATGACATCAGTGCAGCACTCCCCGACCCAGACCGCCCGGCCCGGCGAGCCCGCCCAGACCTTCGGCACCGCGGGCATGGCGCCCATGGAGCGGCCCAGCGCCCTCACGCGGATGTTCATGGGCATCGTCGCCTGGGCGGAGCGGCTGAACCTGCGCCATTCCAAGGTCGGCAACCCGCCCGTCTACGACAACGCGACCTTCCCTTGGGCGGCCGAGATCGAGCGCGAATGGCCGCTGATCCGGAAGGAGCTGGAGAAGGTGCTGGAGCGGCGGGAGGATCTGCCGAATTTCCACGACATCGCGACGGACGTGAAGACGATCAGCACCGACAACCGCTGGAAGACCTTCTTCCTGACCGGTTACGGCGTCACCTCCGAGCGCAACACCAGGACCTGTCCCGAGACCTGGCGGATCGTGCGGAAGATCCCCGGCCTGCAGACGGCGATGTTCTCCATCTTCGAGCCGGGCAAGCACCTGCCGGCGCATCGCGGCCCCTACAACGGCGTGCTGCGGCTGCATCTCGGCCTGATCGTGCCGCAGGCGGAGGAGGGTCAGCTCGCCATCCGTGTCGACAAGCAGGTCTGCCACTGGCAGGAAGGCAAGGCGCTGATCTTCGACGACGCCTATGAGCACGAGGCCTGGAACCACACCGACAAGGTCCGCGTCGTGCTGTTCGTCGATTTCGTCAAGCCGCTCGGCTTCCCGGCGCGGCTGGTCAACTGGGCCCTGCTCAACCTCGCCATCTTCACGCCCTTCATCCGCGAGGGTGCCGACAACCACAAGGATTGGGAGAAGAAGTTCTACGCCCAGGCCGAGGCCCTGCGGAACCGTCCCCAGGCCTGAGGCGGGCGGATCATTGCGCGGTCAGGGGGCCTCCTCTATGCCCTCGGGCCCCGCGGCCCGCCACCTCCGAGGAGAGTCCCATGCGCGCCTGTTTCGTCGATGCCGGTGAGGCGCTGGGCGCGGTCTTCCGCCGCCTGCGCCGGGACGCCGATCCGGAGGTGACGATCAACCTGCAGCCGGACATCACGCCGGACGCGCTTCCGGGCGTGCTGGCCGGCCACGAGATCGCCATCATCGACCACACCGCCCTGCCGACCGACATCGCGCGGCAGGTGCCGGGCCTGCGGCATGTCGTCTTCCTCGGCACGGGCGCGCGCTCCTACATGAACCCCGAGGCGCTGAAGGCCGAGTGCGGCATCGCGGTGCACATCATCAAGGGCTATGGCGACACCGCCGTGGCCGAGATGGCCTTCACGCTGATGTGGACCGCCGCCAAGGGCATCGCCGGCATGGACCGGGGCATGCGCGCCGGGCGCTGGCTGCGCACCGACGGCCTGGAGCTGACCGGCAAGACCGTCGGCCTGCTCGGCTTCGGCGGCATCGCCGCCGAGATGGCGCGGCTCTGTCGTGGCGCCGGCATGACGGTGCTCGCCTGGAACCGGACGCCCAAAAGCGCCGAGGGCGTCGAGTTCGTCGGGCTCGACCGGCTGCTGGCCGAGAGCCATGTGCTTTCCGTGCATCTGCTGCTGAATGACGAGACGCGCGGCTTCCTCTCCGCCGAGCGCCTGGCCCGGCTGCGGCGCGGCGCGGTGCTGGTCAACACGGCGCGCGGCGCGGTGGTGGACGAGGCGGCGATGGTCGCGGCGCTGCGCTCCGGCGCCCTGGCCCATGCCGCGCTCGACGTCTTCGACATCGAGCCGTTGCCCGCCGGCCATGTGCTGACCACGCTGGAGAACGTCACCCTCTCCGCCCATTCCGCCTTCCGTACGCCAGAGGCCGGCGACAAGCTCGTGCAGGCGGCGCTGGAGCATTGCCGGCGCATCGCCGCCGGGTCCTGAGCCCGCCCGCGGCGGTCATCCGGCGGGCTGTGCCCCCTCCGCCGGCCGCCAAGCGGCCGCCGGGGCGCCGGCGGGAAGGCTCGTCCCCGCCGTCTCCTCCAGCAGGCGGCGCAGCGCCGGCTCGTCGGTCTCCGCATAGGGGGACAGCATGGCCGCCAGGGCGGCGAGATCGGGGATCTCCCGTTCGGCCTGGCCGGCCCGGAAGACCAGCCGATCCTCCGCATGCTCGGGCGGCGGCACCCGCGTCACCTCCAGCCAGTAGCTCCGCAGCCCGGCATCCCAGCCGGCCAGGACGGTGAGGCCGTGATAGCGGGGCCGCAGCTCGGCCGCCCGCCTTGCCGGCTCGGGTCCGGGCGGGCCGGAAGCGCCAATCGTGCCGAGCCTGGTCCCCATCCCCGCCTTCCCCTGGGCCGGCCTCCCGGGGCTGGGCGGCCGCGCCGCAGCGGAGCAGAAGGCGGCCGGCCAGGCTGTGCGTCCGATCACAGTCCGGCGGCCGGGAAGGGGAGGCGCCCTGCCGCCGGCGTCACGGAGGGATCATGCCGCCCCGGCTTACCGGCCCGGCGCGGCCATTCTATATCGCCTGCATGGCCCTCAGCACACACCAGCCCTGCGACAGTCCCGAGGCCGCCGTCGCCCGGCTGACCAGCCTCTACGATGCGGCGGTGGAAGCGGAGCGCACCGCGCTGGACCGCTTCATCAGCGGCGGCGCCCCGCCCGGCCGCGCCGAGCGCGAGGCCTTCCGCTATCCCGCGCTGCGCCTCGCCTGGACCTCCGACCGCCCGCCGCCGCGCACCCGGCGCGCCTGGGGGAAGCTGCAGCAACCCGGCGTCTATGCCACCACCGTCACCCAGCCGGCGGGCTTCCACGACTACCTGCTGCAGCAGCTTGGACCCCTGATGGCGGAGTACGGCGCCACGGTGGAGGTCGGGCCGAGCAGCCAGGAAATCCCCTACCCTTACGTCCTGGAAGGCGGCGACGAGCTGGCGCGCGGCCGGGTGGGGGCCGCCGAGCTGGCGCGGCACTTCCCGGTGCCCCGCCTCTCCGCCGTGGGCGACGAGGTGGCGGACGGGCTCTGGCGCCATCGGCCCGGCGCGCCGCGGCCGCTGGCGCTGTTCGACGCCGCGCGGGTCGACTACTCGCTGCGCCGGCTGGTGCACTACACCGGCACCGACTGGCGCGCCGTGCAGCCCTGGATCCTGCTGACCAACTACCAGCGCTACGTCGAGCAGTTCGTCGCCTGGGGCCTGGCCGAGCTGGCCGATCCGGCGAGCCCGCACGACCGGCTCGTGCTGCCCGGCGGCGGCACGGTGCGGCGCGGCATGGCGCCCGGCGAGACGGCCGCGCTGGTCGCCGCCAGCCCCTGGCAGCGCTTCCAGATGCCGGCCTACCACCTGCTGCGCGCCGAGGGAGAGGGGATCAGCATCGTCAATATCGGCGTCGGCCCCTCCAACGCGAAGACCGTGACCGACCATCTCGCGGTGCTGCGGCCGCATTGCTGGCTGATGATCGGCCATTGCGGCGGCCTGCGGCCCAGCCAGGAGATCGGCGACTACGTGCTGGCCCACGGCTACCTGCGGCGCGACAAGATCCTCGACGAGCTGCTGCCGCCGGAGATTCCGGTGCCCGCCCTGGCCGAGGTGCAGCTCGCCCTGCAGGATGCCGCCGCGCGCGTCACCGGCGCGGCGGGCGAGGCGCTGAAGCGCCGGCTGCGCACCGGCACGGTGGTCAGCTACGACGACCGCAACTGGGAACTGCGCTGGTCGCAGGAGCGGCTGCGCATCAACCTCTCCCGCGCCATCGCCGTGGACATGGAGAGCGGCACGCTGGCGGCGCAGGGCTACCGGCTGCGCGTGCCCTATGGCACGCTGCTCTGCGTCTCGGACAAGCCGCTGCACGGCGAGATCAAGCTGCCCGGCGCGGCCACCGCCTTCTACCAGCGCGCCGTGAGCGAGCATCTGCGCATCGGCATCGAGACGCTGGGCATCCTGCGCGAGCAGCTCACGGCGCTGCATTCCCGCAAGCTGCGCGCCTTCGACGAGCCGCCCTTCCGCTGAGCCGGGTCGTGGAGCCGGCGCCCCGTCCACCGGCCGTTGGACGCCCCTATCCCGGCACCGCCTCGGGCAGCAGGCGCAGCAGGTTCAGCGCGCCCTCCGGCAGCGCCCCGGCCGCCACCTCGGCCAGATGCTCGTGGTGGCTCAGCAGGATCACCTGGGCGTGGCGGCTGAGCGCCAGCAACGCGCGGAAGGCGGCGCCGGCGCGGCGGTCGTCGAAGCTCTGCAGGATGTCGTCCCCGAGGAAGGGCAGCGGCGGCGCGGCGGCGGCATGGTCCTCGATCGCCACCAGCCGGAGCGCCAGGAAGAGCTGGTCCCGCGTGCCTTCCGAAAGGCCCTCGATCGACACTTCCTCCTCCGGATGGTCCCGGTGCCGGAGCACCAGATGCGCCACGCCGCGCGCATCCTCGCGGGAGGCCAGGACGGGGTAGGCGCCTTCGGTCAGCAGGGCGAAGGCGGCGCCGATCCGCCGCAGCAGCCGGTCGTCCCCGCTCTCGCGCAGGCGGCCCATGGCGGCGTCCAGCAGGCCCGAGGCCGCCTGCATCAGCAGCGCGTCCTCCAGGATGCGGCCGAGCTGGGCGAGGGCCGCCTGCTGCTCCTGCAGCGCCCGGGCCGGCGTGTCGTCGCCGACCAGCGCGGCCTGCTCCGCCTCGAGCTGCGCGGCGCGGTGGGCGGCCGCGGCGATGGCGCCGGCCTGCGCCTCCTGCGCCG
>NZ_JBSXMU010000008.1:0-75635 GCF_054073225.1 Teichococcus aerofrigidensis | reverse complement strand
GGCCTGCCGTTGGCGCTCGTGGAACGGCTGCGCGGCGCGGCGACCGTGCACAGCGGGCTGAGCCGCCCGGCCGAGGAAGCCGCCCCGCCCGCCGCCCTGGCCGTCCTGCGGCGTGATGCCGCCGCCCTCGCCCTGCCGGTCCTGATGCCCGGCCGCTACCGCACGCCGCAGCCGGGCGGGACGCAGGGGGGGCGGCGGCGCATCTGGCGGATCGAGGCGGAGGGGCGGTTCGGCGCCACCACGGCGCGCATGGCCATGGTGCTGGCGGTGGCTCCCGCGGCGGGTATGCCGGGCCAGGTGCTGGAATGGCTGCCCGTGGCCGCCGCGTCCGGTCCCTGAGGAGCGGCGGACGAGGCAGGCTTCCAGAACGCGAGCAATCCGGGCAGGCTGGGCCTTTCGCCCCCTCCGGCCGGGTATCCGCGGGCCGGACCAAAAAGAGGACATCCCGCCCATGCTGATCGCCGCGGACCCGCTTCGGGATTTCCTCGCCGAGGCCCTGGCCGCCGCCGGCAGCGGGGTCGAGGAAGCGGCGATCGTCGCCGATCATCTGGTGGAGGCGGCGCTGCGCGGCCATGACAGCCACGGGCCGGGCATGTTGCCGGCCTATCTGCGCAGCCGCGCCGCCGGCCGACTCCTTCCCGACCGCCATGCCGAGCGGATGGGTGGCCACGGCGCGCTCGCCGCCTTCGACGGCGGCATGGGCTATGGCCAGGTGGTGGCGCGCGAGGTCACGGATTGGGCCATCGGCGCCGCCCGCCAGCACGGCCTCGCCCTGGCCACGCTGCGCAATGTGCATCACATCGCTCGCGTCGGGCAGTATGGCGAGCAGGCGGCGGCGGCCGGCATGATCGGGCTGTTCTTCGTCAATGGCCTGTCCGGCGTGCCGCGCGTGGCGCCCTTCGGCGGCGCCGATGCCCGCACCTCGACCAACCCGATCTGTATCGCCGTACCCCAGGGGGAGACGCCGGTGGTGCTGGATTTCGCCACCAGCCGCATCGCCCTGGGGAAGGTGCGCATCGCCTACAACGCCGGCAAGCCGGTGCCGGAGGGCGCGTTGATCGACGCCCACGGCCAGCCGACGCGCGATCCGGGCGTCATCTATGGCAAGGGGGGCGGCGCCATGCTGCCCTTCGGCGAGCACAAGGGCTCCGGCTTGGCGCTGATCTGCGAACTGCTGGGCGGCGTCCTGTCCGGGGGCCCCACCGCGCCAGGGACCGATGCCGCCGACCCGGCCATCATCAATGGCATGACCGCCATTCTGATCGAGCCCGGGCACCTGATCGACCCCGCCCTGTTCGACCAGGACGTGGTGGCGCTGCTGGACTACATACGCGCCTCACCCGCCGCCGATCCGTCGCATCCGGTGATGCTGGCCGGTGAGCCGGAACGCCGCAGCCGCGCGCGGCGCCTGGCGGAGGGCGTGCCGATCGATCCGGCGAGCTGGGGCGAGATCTGCCGGGCGGCGGAGAGTGTCGGCGTCATTCCGCCGCCGGGGTGAGGGCCTCCCGCGCGCCTTCCCGCTCCAGCAGCGCCCGCTTGCGCGGCGCCCCCCAGCGGTAGCCGGACAGGCCGCCATCACCGCGCACCACCCGGTGGCAGGGAATGGCCACCGCCAGGGCGTTGCCGGCGCAGGCGCGGGCCACGGCGCGGGCGGCGCCGGGCGCACCGATGCGCGCCGCCACCTCGGCATAGCTCTCGGTGCGGCCGGCCGGGATCTGCCGCAGGGCCTGCCAGACCCGCTGCTGGAAGGTGGTGCCGCGCAGGTCGAGCGGCAGGTCGTGCCCCAGGCCCGGCGCCTCGATCAGCGCCACCACCTGCGCGACCAGCGCGCCGAAGCCGGCCTCGCCCTCGCGCAGGGCGGCGCGCGGGAAGCGGCGGCCGAGATCCTCGCGCAGCGCCTCGGGCGCATCGCCCAGCAGGATGGCGCAGACGCCCCGGTCGCTGGCCGCGACCAGCAGGGCGCCGAGCGAACAGCGGGTCGTGGCGAAGCGGATCTCCGCCCCCGCCCCGCCGTCGCGGAAGGCGGCGGGCGTCATGCCCAGGGCGCCGTCCGCCGCGGCGTAGAAGTGCCCGCTGGAGCCGAAACCGGCGCCATAGAGCGCTCCGGTGACGCTCTCGCCCCCGGCCAGCTCGCGCCGCAGCCGCTCGGCCCGGCGCCCGGCGGCATAGCCGCGCGGCGTCAAGCCGGTGACGGACCGGAACAGGCGATGAAAATGATAGGGGCTCAGGCCGGCGGCGGCGGCCAGCTCCGCCAGGGGCGGCGCCGCCTCGGCCGCGTCGATCCGCCGGCAGCTCTCCGCGACGAGCCGGGCCTGGCGCTCCCGCAGCCCGGCCTCGTCCGGGCGGCAGCGCAGGCAGGGGCGGAAGCCGGCGGCGCGGGCGGCGGCGCCGTCCGGATGGAAGGCGACATTCTCCCGCCGTGGCCGGCGCGCCGGGCAGCTCGGGCGGCAATAGACGCCGGTGCTGCGAACGGCGAAGACGAAGCCGCCATCGGCCGCCGGGTCGCGGCGCAGCACGGCCTCCCAGCGCTCCTCCTCGGCCCGCTCTCCGGCCGGGAATACGGGGCTGATGGTCTGCGCGATCATGGTGCGGCCTCCTCCTGACACTGACGGATCTAGGCCCCGGGCCAGGATCGCGCACTCCGCGGCTTGCGGGCAAATCCAAAAGCCCGGAACCCCGCCCGGCCCCGGTGAGTCAGCAAATTCAAGGGGGTTTCAGCCGCCGCCCCATGCTGTATTGATGGGCGGCGATCCGCCCAGGCGGACCCCCCCTTCCAAGCGGAGACCCTTCATGAGCGAGACCTTGCAGTCCGGCACCGCCCCCTCGACGACGCCGAAGCTGCAGCCAGGCGTCGTCACCGGTCAGGACTACCTGACGCTGCTGGCCGCCTGCCGCGAGGGTGGCTACGCCCTTCCCGCCGTGAACGTGGTCGGCACCAACAGCATCAACGCGGTGCTGGAAGCGGCGGCGAAGAACAAGTCCGACGTCATCATCCAGCTCTCCAATGGCGGCGCCCGTTTCTTCGCCGGCGAGGGCTGCCCGGACGCGGCCGCGGCGCGCGTGCTCGGCGCCGTCTCCGCCGCCCAGCACGTCCATGCCGTGGCCAAGGCCTATGGCATCTGCGTCGTGCTGCACACCGACCATGCCGACCGCTCGCTGCTGCCCTGGGTCAACGCCATGATCGACCATGGCGAGGAGCACATGAAGCGGACCGGCCGGCCGCTCTTCTCCTCGCACATGATCGATCTCTCGGCCGAACCGCTCGACGTCAATATCGAGGAATGCGCCAAGGTGCTGAAGCGCATGGCGCCGCTCGGCATGAGCCTGGAGATCGAGCTCGGCGTCACCGGCGGCGAGGAGGACGGCATCGGGCACGATGTCGAGGAGAGCGCCGAGAACGCGCATCTCTACACCCAGCCCGAGGATGTGCTGAAGGCCTGGGAGATCCTGTCGCCCATCGGCCATGTCACCGTCGCCGCCTCCTTCGGCAATGTCCATGGCGTCTATGCGCCGGGCAACGTCAAGCTGCGGCCGGAGATCCTGAAGGCCTCGCAGGCGGCGGTGTCGGAGAAGTTCGGCGGCGGCGACAAGCCGATGGCGCTGGTCTTCCACGGCGGCTCCGGCTCGGAGAAGGACAAGATCACCGAGGCGGTCTCCTACGGCGTGTTCAAGATGAACATCGACACCGACACGCAGTTCGCCTTCGCCGAGCCGGTGGGGGCCTATGTCGAGGCCAATGCCGTCGCCTTCAAGCATCAGATCGACCCCTCGAACGGCAAGCCGACCAAGAAGCTCTACGATCCGCGCAAGTGGCTGCGCGCCGGCGAGAAGGGCATCGTCAAGCGGCTGGACGAGGCTTTCGCCGATCTCGGCTCCGCGGGCCGCAGCCTGGCCGGCTGACGCGCGGGAGGGGGGCCGCGGCCCCCCCTTTTCTTTCCTGTCCCGGCCATGCCTTGATGCACGCATGCGCGCGCCGCCGGCGCGACCGCCGGATCGGGGAATGCCGTGGCAGGCTTCAACTGGGACGATTTGCGCTTCCTCCTGGCGCTTGACCGGACGGGCACCCTGCTGGGCGCGGCCCGGCTGCTCGGCGTCAGCCACAGCACCGTGGCGCGTCGTCTGGCCGCCGCCGAGGAGGCCCTGCAGACCCGCCTCTTCCACCGACGCGGCCAGATGCTGTTGCGCAGCGAGGCGGCGGAGGAGGTGCTGGCCCATGCCGGCCGCATCGAGGAGGAGATCGCCGGCCTCGCCCGATCGGCCACCGGCGCCGATGCGCGGCTGGAAGGCGAGGTGCGCGTCACCGCCCCGCTCGCCCTGCTGACGGATTTCCTGGTCCCGCACCTGCCGGCCTTTCAGCGCGCGCATCCAGGCATCCGCATCACGCTGTTCGGCGACCTCTCGCTGGAATCGCTGGTGCATGGGGAGATCGATCTCGGCCTGCGCATCAGCCGCCCCGTCTCGGACCGGCTGGACATCCGCCGCCTCGCCGAGTGCCGCTTCGCGCTCTACGCCGCGCCGGAGCTGGCCGAACAGGCCTGCAAGGCGGCGGAGCGGGGCATGCTGGCCGAGCTGCCGCACCTGCAGACCACCGGCCAGGAAGTCACCATGCCGGAAGCCCAGTGGATGACTGCCCTGTTTCCGGGCCGCCCGCCGGTGATGAGCGCGGCCACCATGCCCCTGCTGCTGGCCGCCGCGCGGGCGGGCCTCGGCATCACCGCCCTGCCCTGCTTCCTGGGCGACCATGAGCCCGGCCTGCGGCGCATCCCGGTGCGGCACGAGGGGCCTTGCGAGAAGCTCTATCTGGTGACGAAGCGCGAGCAGCGGGGCATCGCGCGGGTCCGGGCGCTGGTCGGCTTCATCGACCGCATGGCGCGGTCCGAGCGGGCGCGCTTCGACGGCGCGCCGCGGCCGGATGATCAGGCCATCGAGTTCTGGCGGTAGAAGGGCTGGTGCGTCCCGGGGTCGAAGTAGCCCTCGTAGAACTGCCTCACATGCGGCAGCAGGGCCTTCGACAGGCCGCGCCGCTCCACCTCATCCGTCGTCAGCGCCTTCGACAGATCCTCGTGCAGGGCCTTCAGCGCCGCGTCCTGGTCAACACGGGTGAACCGGCCGTCCTGGTAGAGCACCTCGCCCGCCACCATGGTGGCGCGCACCCCGCCCATCTTGGCCCGCTGCAGCACGGCATCCAGCACGGGCGTCGCCTCGTCCAGGAAGGGCCAGGCGACCTGCTGCCAGTCCAGCATCACCAGATCGGCCGCCTTGCCGACCTCCAGCGTGCCGATGCGGCCCTCGAAGGCGGTGGTGCGGGCGCCGCCGGCCGTCGCCATGCGCAGAACCTGCTGCATGGTCGGCACCTCGTCGCCGACGCCCGGTGTGCGATGCGCGCGCAGCACCATGCGCATCTCCTGCAGCATGTCGCGGTCGTCGTTGATGCCCGCCTCGTCGGTGCCGATGGCGGTGGTGACGCCGCGCGCCTCCAACCGGTTCAGCGGCGCGATGCCGCTGCGCAGGCGGAAGTTGGAGGAGCAGTTGTGGCAGACGCAGGCGCCGACCTCGGCCAGCCGGTCGATATCCTTCTCGCTCAGCCAGACGCCGTGGCCGAGCGTCAGGTTCTTCGTCACCAGGCCGAAGCGGTCGATATACTCCACCGCCGTGCAGCCGCCGCGCCGTGCCGCGTACTCCTTCTGGAAGGCGGTCTCCAGGAGGTGCATGTGCATCGGCACGTCCTCGCCGGCGCTGACCTCGGCGAGCTTCGTCAGCGCCGTGTCGGAGCACCAATGAAGATTGGCGGGCGCCAGCTGCACCCGGACGCGCTCCTTCCCCTCGTGCCGCGCCCGCAGGTGGCGGAACAGGTCGAAGTTGTCGTCGAGGCTCATGCGGAAGCGCGCGAAATGCCGCGCCATCGGACCCTGCAGCGCCTCCGGCAGGCTGGCGACGAAGTCCTGGTCCGCCTGATAGACGAGGCGGTTCTGATCACGCAGCGCGAAGCAGTAGGAGACCCGCATGCCGATCTCCTCGTAGGCGCCGATCACCGCATTGGAGGCGGCCTCCACGTCGTTCAGCGTGCCGGGGATCCAGCCATGGATGTGCTGCACCGTGGTGACGCCGGAGGCCAGCATCTCGAAGGCGGAGTAGAGGGTGTCCAGCCGCAGATTGACGTTGCGGCAGAGCAGCCGGGTGATGAACCACAACTCGAGCGGCATGTCGGGGCTGCCGAGCTGCACCGGGGTGAGGCCGACGTGGTGATGGCCGTTGACGAAGCCCGGCAGCACCACCTCCTGCCCGCTGCCCAGCACGGTCATGTCCGGATAGCGGGCGCGGAGGTCATCCCAGGCGCCGATCGCGGTGACGATGCCGTCCTCCTGGATCAGCGCCGCGTCGTCGAACTGCTCGTGCGTGTGGCGGTCGAGCGTCCGGGTGATCAGGTGGCGGGCGCGCACCATCGTCGCGGTCATGGCGATTCTTCCTTGTCTCAGGCGATGTCGGTTCGGGGACAATGTCGGTTCGGGCGGCGTGATCAGGCCGGCGCCAGGGCTTCCTGCTCGGCAAAGGCGCGGTCCACCTCGTCGCGCAGCAGGCCGGTCAGCTCCTGGCGCAGCGCCTCGGCCTCGCGCGAGAAGGGGTCGCGCGGGCGGGGCAGGTTGATCGGAACGACGGCCTTGATGCGGCCCGGCCGGGCGGTGAAGACGACGACCCGGTCGGCCAGGGCCACGGCCTCATCGATGCCGTGCGTGACGAACAGCACGGAGGCGCCGGAGCTGCGCCAGACGTCGAGCAGGAAGTCCTGCATCTTGGCGCGTGTCTGCACATCGAGCGCGGCGAAGGGCTCGTCCATCAGCAGCACGCGCGGCCGCATGGTCAGCGCACGGGCGACGGCGACGCGCTGCCGCATGCCGCCCGACAACTCGTCCGGCCGCTTCTCCATCGCGTCCGAGAGGCCGACGCGCGCCAGCGCCTCGCGCGCCGCCGCCCGCCGCGCCTCCGCCCCCTCGCCGCGCAGCGAGAGGCCGAAGGTCACGTTCTGCCAGACCGTCAGCCAGGGAAACAGCGAGGTCTGCTGGAAGATCAGGCTGCGGTCCGGCGAGGGTCCGGTGACCGGCGCACCGAAGGCGTCCAGGGTGCCGGAGGTGTGCTCCTCCAGCCCGGCGACCAGATAGAGCAGCGAGGACTTGCCGCAACCCGAGGGGCCGAGCAGGACGACGAACTCTCCCGGCTTCACCGCGAGGTCGATGTTGCGCAATGCCTCATGCGCGCGGATCGTGCCGGCGTTCCAGGTCTTGCCCAGGTTGCGGCACAGGACGGAATTCTCCTCAGACACCGGCGATCACCTTCGTCTCGGGCACCCAGTAGAGGATGCGGGCCTGGAGCTTGCGCAGAAGCCAGTCGAAGCCGAAGCCGAGCAGGCCGATCAACGCGATGGTGAAGAAGACAAGCGAGGGGTTGAAGGTATTGCGCGCCAGCATGATCACCTGCCCCAGCCCGTAGCCGACGCCGGTCGCCTCCGCCACCAGCACCACCATCCAGGCGCCGAACAGGTTGAGCCGCAGCACGACGAGGAGGCCAGGCAGGATCGCCGGAACCACGACGCGGGTATAGATCTGCCGCTTCGTCGCCCCCATGGTGCGCGCGACGTTGATGAAGTTGCGGTCCACGGCGTCGATCTGCGCGATGGTCGAGATGGTCATGGTGAAGAACAGCGCGATGAACACCATGAACACCGCCGGCCCGTTGCCGATGCCGAAGAGGAAGATGGCGACCGGCAGCCAGGCGATGGGCGAGACCGGTGCCAGCAGTGTCACCGTCGGCAGCACCAGCCGCTCCGCCCAGCGGGAGTAGCGGATGCCGACACCGACCAGGATGCTGGCCGCGCCCGCCAGCAGCAGGCCGGCGAAGACGCGCGCGGTGGAGGAGAGGATGGTGATGCCGACCGCCTCCCAGGGGGTCGGGCCGCCGCCGCCGGTGCCGATCTGCCAGCGCTGCGCCGTGTTGAAGTTGCGCGCCTGCTCGACAAAGTTGCCCATGAAGACGTGCGGCGGCGGCAGCAGCTTGGGGTCTGCCCAGCCGATCAGCCAGAGGAACTCCCAGAGCAGGGCGAAGCTCCCGACCGAGAGGAGCGACCAGCCGAGCCGCACGCCCCAGGCGCGCAGCGCCGCGCGGCGCTCGAGGGAGAGGGTCGGCACAGGCACCGCCGCGGCCCGGGCCAGCTGCGCGGTCATGCCGCCGACTTCCACTTCAGACTCTCATAGAGCGGCTTGTTCTCGGCGATCACCTGCTCCAGCAGCGTCCAGTCCAGGATGGCCGGGTCGGGCTTCTTCTTGGCGTAGCCCATCTCGATCAGGCTCTGCACGCGGCCGAGGATGAACGCCGCCTGGCTTCGCGCATCGACCACGCTGGGCTGCTTGGTCGAGGCCATGCGGGCATTCTCCATCGAGGTCTTGTAGTAGGTGCCAACCAGCTTCGGCAGCACCGCCTCCGGGTCCTTCTCGAACATCGCCTGCGCCTGCATCATCGCCTTGATGACGGCCTTGACGCCCTGCGGGTTGTTCTGAATGACCTCGGTGCGGGCGGCGAGCACGCAATCGGTATAGCCGCGGCCATAGAGATCGGTGCCGTCGGACAGCTTCACCGCGCCCTTCACGTCGTTCAGCAGCGCCGTTCCATAGGGCTCGATGGTGGCGATCCAGTCGAGCGCGCCGGCACGGAAGGCCTCGGCCGCCTCGGGCGTCGAGCCCATGTAGCGCACCGTGACGTCCTTGAGCGCGACGCCCTTCGACTTCAGCCAGTCATAGGGCAGCACCTCCAGCGTATCGAGCTGGAAGGTGCCGAGTGTCTTGCCCTTCAGCTTCTCGGCGCTGTCGAGGCCCGGCTGCGCCACCAGCACGCATCCCTCGACGCCGCCGCCGCCGACGATCCTGACCGGCGCGCCGCCGTCGATAAGCGACAGCGCGCTGGTATAGGGGAGGACACCGATGTTCGACTGACCCATGCCCAGGAAAGTGACCTGCTCGGCGAAGGTCGGCGCGTTCACGAAGTCAAGCTGCACGCCATCCTGCTTCGAGAACTGCATGGCATGCGCCAGGAACAGGTTCAGGTTGCAGAACCCTGTGCCACGGCTCGAGATCATGCTCTTGCCCTGCGCGAGGGCCTGCTGCCCCGGGCCGAGGGCCATGGTCAGGCTCGTGGCCGCGGCGGCTTTCAGGAAGGCGCGCCGAGCCAGGCGCGGCCTGTGGAGGGAGGTGGTGCAGCCCCAGCGATCGCACATCGGCGAGAACCTCCTGTCGGATTGGGTGTGGAGGCCATCCTATCCGGGAGCCTTGCCCCTCCGCAGACCCATTTTTGTGCAACACGGAGGGGTCCCGTTCATATCCGAACAGAAGGCGGGCTATTTGCCTGCGAATCGATCATAAGCAGCCTTGCTCCTCCTCTTGTTCCGCCATTCAAGTTCACTATATGTTCTTTGCGCCGGAGCCGGTGAGGCGGCGCCTGACCCCGCCTGACAGGGTGTTCCCCCCTCGCCGCCCCGGATGACCCATGTCGGAGTATTTCCCTGATCTCGCCTCGCGCGCGCTCTGGTATGCCCGCCGCGCCACCTTTCTCGACCTTCTCCAGCAGGCGCTGGACCCTCTGCCGGACGAGGGTCTGGAGCGGACGGTGATCCGCGACTGGGCGCTCTGGGCCCGGCTCGGCCGGCAGACCGCCGATGTGACCACCAGCGTGCCCTATAGTGGCTCGGAGGTCCTGGCGGTCCTGATGCGGCTGGGCCGCGAGACCGGCTTCGGTCCCGGTCAGCCGATCCTGGCCGAGGCCCGGCTCCGCTACCGGCCCGGCGAGGCGGAGCTCACCGCCGAGGGCCGGGCCACCGCCGAGGCCCTGGCGGCCAGGCTCGCGGCCCATCTGTCGGGCGCGGCGTCTCCCCCCGGCCGGACGGGGCGGGGGCGACGCGTCCGCCAGCCCTCGCGCCGCAGCCTGGCATTGCGGGCGGCCATGTCCGGTCCCGGCTGACGGGAGGGCCGCGACGCTCTCCGCAAAGGCTGGCCCTTTGCGGCACCGTGCGGCACACTGGGCGAGGATGAGGTTTCAGAACCGGAGGAACCGGATGATCCTGCGACGGCCCGGCTTGCGTGCCCTTGCCCTCCTGGCGCTGGTCGGGCTCGGTGCCTGCGCCGGCGCGGGCGGCCGGGATATGGCTTCCTCGGTGCCGACGGATGAGGAGTATCGCCGCATCGGCGCGGACTACGCCGATGCGATCCTCTTCGGCATGGAGCGGACCCGCCTTCTGCGGGAGGGCCGCCTGCCCCACGCCGCGGCGGGGTGGCCCGACTAGGGGACCAGCCCGCGGTCAGGCCACCACGCCGGGGATGTCGAAGAAATCCCGGAGCCCGTCCTGGTCCGTATCCCGCTGCAGGACATCCAGCACCCCATTGCGGTCCGCATCCTCGAGCGCCGTCAGGGCATGGGGGCGGACATTGGTGATGAGGAAGACCAGGTCGTTGTAGTCGTAGTTGGCGCCGCCAGGATAATCCTGCACGCCGATATAGCTGCCGGCGATGACCTGCCCGTCCCCGTCCCGCGCCTGGAAGAAGCGGATCAGATGGCCCTGATCCGCGCCCACCAGCGGGCTCAGGGCCGGGTCGAGCCGGTTGGCCTGCGGGTCCGACCAGGAGGCATAGGTCGGGCGCCCGTCCACCGTCACATGCAGGCCGAAGGGCGCGGCCGGGCTGAAGCTGGCGCGGGCCACCGAGGCGCCGGCCCCCGCCCCCGCGACCAGCGAATCCGGCAGCAGCGTCTGGCCCTGCTGGTCGTCATTGGCCAGCAGGTTCGTGGTCTGGCCGGAGGAGAGGGTGTGGGTGCCGAGCCGCGCCACGGCACCCTGGTTCAGCATGGCAGCGAGCTGGACGACCTCCACCGGCCTGCCGCCATCGAGCCGCTCCAGGTAGGGCATCAGCACCTCGTCGCCGATCGTCTCGACCCGGCCGCCGCCCGCCAGCGCCGCCTGCGCCAC
The DNA here is from genome assembly GCF_054073225.1 of Teichococcus aerofrigidensis. Taxonomy (NCBI): domain Bacteria; kingdom Pseudomonadati; phylum Pseudomonadota; class Alphaproteobacteria; order Acetobacterales; family Roseomonadaceae; genus Roseomonas; species Teichococcus aerofrigidensis. The sequence goes on along the minus strand of NZ_JBSXMU010000008.1, from coordinate 64,633 downwards.
GTTGGTGTCGTAGCCGAAGGCCTCGACGATCTGCGCGACATTCGGCTCGGAATTGTTCTCGGAGAACTCCTGTGCCAGCCCGCTGAGGGCGATGACCTTCTGGCCCTGGGTGAAGTCGGTCGAATGGATCGTCAGGCTGGATTCGTAGAGCTGGGCGCCCGCCGCCGTCCCGGCATGGGTGCCGGTGAAGCGCAGCGTCAGGCTGACGCTGGCGCCCGGCGCGAGCGTCGCCGGCGCGGTGCCGATGAGCTGGAAGCCGTTGGGATCGTCCAGGGTCACGCCGGAAATGCCGAGCGCCGCCGAGCCGTCGTTGCGCAGCGTCACCACGGCCTCGTCGCGGAAGGCCTGGCTGGCATTGGCCGGATTGTCGATGCGGGAGAAGACCAGGCGCTCATCCGCCGCGGCGTCATCGAGCCCGGCGACGACGAGCTGCTGCCCGAAGCCCACCGGCGTGATGCCCTCGATGACGGTCATGTTGTCGTTGTAGTCGTAGTTGATGCCCGTGTAGTCCATGACGCCGAGATAGACGTTCGGGATGACATCCCCGTCCTGATCGACCGCCTGGAAGATCCGGTGCGTGTAGCCGCGCGGGATGCCGGAGGTGCCGGCGGGTGGCGTGCCGCCGCCCGCCGGGTTGAGCCGGGGGTCGGTGGAGAGGCTGTCGATCGACATGCCGAAGACGTCGTTGCCGGCCCAGGCATCCGGGATGTCGGCGGCGGTGAAGCTGCGGCTCGAGAAGCCGCCATTGCCGAGCAGCGGCAGCAGCGTCTGGTTGTCGTTCCCGTCATGGGTCCAGAGCGTGCTCTGCTGGAACTTGTTGCCGGGATTGTGGATGGCGAAGCTGGCGCCGCCGTTGCCGTGATAGGCCGCGATATGCGTGGCCGTCGCCGCGGTATAGCCATCGGCGATGCGCCAGTAGGGCGAGAGCACCTCGGTGGCATCGGCGGAACGGTAGAGATCGAAGTCGTTCAGCACCGAGTTCTCGCCGCCGCCGCGCGTGCTCAGCCCCTCGATGACATTGCCGAAGCCGAACACCTTCCAGACCTCGTTGACATTCGGCTCCTGCCCGCCCTCGTCACGCGCCTGCCAGAAGCCGGCGAGCTGCACCGTCGCCTGCGGCGCCGCGGGATCGTTGGTGTTGATCCGGAGATGGCCCTCGAAGATGGTCGAGGTGAGATCGACATTGCTGGTCGGCGGCGTATAGAGTGCCCGGTTGAACAGCACCGTGACATCGACAGACTGGCCGGCCGCCAGGGACAGGTTGCTGAGCGCGGCTGGATTGGCCAGGCTGAAGGGGCCGTCCAGCGTCGCGCCGCTGATCGCCAGCGGCCCCTCGCCGGAATTGGTGACCCGCACCACGCCGCTGGACTTGAAGGCACGGTCGACCAGATCGGGCCGCTGGGCGTTGGGATCCTCCAGATAGCTGAACTGGAGCCGGTCGTCGAAGAAGGTGGCGTCGAGGGCCTGCACGGCGATCCGGCCCGTACCGGCCGGCGCCGGGCGCAGGTCGAGGTAGTCCAGCGCATTCGCGCCCGGCGCGTCGGAGACGACGCGGAGATGGTAGGACTGGCCCGCCGTCAGGGAGAGGCCCGTGCTGACCTCGCCTGCCGTGCCGCTTCCGGGGAAGGCCAGATCGGCCAGCAGCGTGTCGTTCAGGTAGAGGGTCAGGCCCTGCCCGTTCGGCGCGCCGGCATTGGCGGCGAGGTCGAGCAGATAGGCGCCGCTCGCGGACGGGGTGAAGTAGAAGTCGACCGTCCGGGCATTGACGATGCGCGTCGCATGCGTCGCCGTCTGCTCCAGCTCGATCCGCGTCTCGCCCGAGATGGCGGCATAGTCCGGCTGGAAGGCGGGCTGCGCCGGGCTCGTCGCCACCCGCAGCTGGTCGACATTCGGGCCGACGGCGTTCGGCGCGGTCAGGCGGATCGTGTTGTCGCCCTGCTGCAGCTCGACGGTCGTGGTCTGGAACCGCCATTCGCTCTCGGCGGCATTGCTGAAGCCCGGGAAGCTGAGCGCGCCGAGCGGCGCCTCGTTCACCGCCAGGGCCAGCGGGCGGTCGCCCTTGCCGGCGGCCAGGGCATAGCGGACACCGATCTCGTAGATCCCGGCCTGCGGCGCCTCCACCGTCCAGGTGATCGACTGGTCGGCGGTGCCGTCGTAATCGACGAAGGCGCCCGACTGGTTGCGGTTCTCGGTGACGACCCTGGCACCGACCAGCGCCGCCGCCTCCGCCTCCAGGAAGACGTAGGGCTCCTGCGGCTGCGGCGGCGCGGCGGGCGCCAGCACCTCGATCTGGTCGATGTTCGGGCCCGTGTTGGCGGTCGCGCGGAAGCTGACGGTGTTGGTCCCGGAGACCAGGTTGGCGGGCACCTCCAGGATCTGCCACGTGGCCCAGGCGGCGTCGCCGCTCTGGCCTGCGGGCGGGCCGAAGCCGCGCACTCCGGTGCTGACGCCGTTCACCAGCACGTCCAGCGGCCGGTCCGTCGCTCCGCCATTGCCGTAGCGGACGCGGATCAGCCCACTGCCTGCCTGCGCCGCCGGCACGGCGAAGGTGAAGGTGACGAAATCCCCGGCGAGGGCGCCGAAATCGGCATAGCCGCCCGGGACGCCATCGGTGTTGACGGTGTTCCCGTCGAGGCCGAAGGCGCCCGGCCGCAGGCCATTGACCAGCCCGCTGCCGCTCTCGGGATTGGCCGCCGTGCGGATCTGGATCTGCGCGCCGGCACCGGAGGAGAGGCCGACCGCCGTGCCGTCGCCGGGCGTGTTGTCCTCGGCCTGGATGGTGACCAGGGAGACAAGCTGCGCGGGCTGCTGGGGCGGGGTGTAGAGCGTGCTGGCCGTCGCCCGGTTGCCGGCACCGTCGGTCACCTCCAGCTGGGCGGTGACCGCCGTGCCGGCAGCGACCGCCAGGCTGAACCGTCCCTGCGCGTCGGGCGTGACGCTCCGCGCGGCGCCGCCGCCGAGGCTGACGGTGAAGCCGACGAGATCGGCATCGGCGCCGCCGATCTGGAACAGCACCGACGCGGGATTGCCGCCATCGACCACGCTGAGTGTCAGGTCGCCGCCCTCGTCGGCGGTGACGTCGGAGACGACGGCACCCGGCACCGGGCTGAGCAGGACGAGCTGGCTGGCCCCGGTGCCGCGGTTCAGCGTCATCAGGTAGAGCTGCCCGGTCGCGGGGTCCTCGACGATGTCGAGCGGATCGATGTAGTCGTCGATCACCGAGCCGTCGGGCCGGCGCAGCACGTCGTCGCCGATGACGGCGCCCCCGGCGTCGAGGCGGACCATGCGGACATTGTCGCCGATCGAGAACTGGGCGACGAGGATGGCGCCCTTGAGGCTCTCGCCGAAGACATTGCTGCGGTACTCGATGGCGCCGTTGGGCGACTGGTTGTAGCCGAGGTCGTAGGTGCCGGCGAGGTCGTAGGCCGGATCGGGCAGCACGCCCACGTCATAGCCATCCGTGCCGGGCGTCCCGTCCTTCTCGGCGACGACCTCGTTCGGATCCTCCCCGGCGGTGGGATTGCCGCCGTTCAGGATGTACTGGTCCCGCAGCACGTTCGGATGGCCGTAGTACTTCCCTTCCGAGATCGTGAAGAGATAGTCCTTCTGCTTCGGCCCGTAGTCGATCACCTGGTCGCCGGGCTGGGTCGGATCCTCCGGCGTGTGCGGCCCGACCGCGCTGCCGTTCGTCGGCGCGTAGAGATGGCCGTTGCTGTGCCAGACGAGATCGTAGGCGTTGCGGACGCCACTGGCGTAGATGCTCAGCACCGCATCCGCCGCGTAGGGGTTGTAGAAGCCGGGATAGGTTCCGTCGGCATTGAAGCTGGAAGGCGGGTTGCTGGTCGTCGGGTCCGTCACCGGCTCGGTGCGGACGTCGAAGCCGCCGGCGGGGGCGTCGCGGCTGGGGTCGATCTCCAGCACGGCGGCGTTGAGCAGGCGCTCGGGCCGGTTGCCCCAGGCATTGTCGGCGCTGCCGCCGGAGGAATTGGAGCCCTGGGTGACATAGAGCAGGTGGGCCGGCTCGCCCGCCTGCCCGGCATCGGGATTGGCACGGAAGGCCAGGCTGTTGGTGACATGGTCGCCGCCGGAGCGCGGCAGGCCGGTGATATAGGCCTCCGCCGTCGCGCCGCTGAAGGAGCCGCCGGCACCGAGCTCGATCTTGCTGATCCTGCCGGAGAACTCCGGCGTGCTGAAGGCCTTGTTCTCGCGCGGGATCGGGTAGTTGTCCGACACCCAGATGACATCGGGGTTCGTCGGGTCGAAGACCATGCCGATGATGCCGCGCCGCCCCGCCGCGCCCTGGTCGAAGTGGCCGAGCGACAGCGTCTCCTGCGAGGCCTTGTCGAGGCTGCCATCGCCCAGCACCGACCAGCGGTGGATCTCGCCGGTGATGGTGGCGACGTAGAGCTTGCCGTCCGGCCCGAAGGTGATGGAGGTGAAGCCCGCCGCGCCGTCGATGAAGCCGTTGAGCAGCACCTGGGTATTGAAGCCGACCTCGCGCGCCACGTTGACCGGCGTGGCGCCGGTGACGAAGCTGGTGGTGAGATCCTGCATCTGCCGCAGCGGCGCCGCGCCATCGGTGATGCTGCCGAGATCCAGGACATCCCTCACCATCAGCGTGTAGCCGGTGAAGGGCTTGAGGTCCTGGAGCGGGCGCAGCGTTAGCGAATCCGCCCCGCCGCTGATCTGGACATCCAGCGGCACCTCCAGGCCGGTCAGCGTCTCGACCAGGGTGACGCCGTCCGTGCGGGTCACGTTCGGTCCGCGGTGGCCAGGCGCCTGCAGGTTGACGCCGACGACGAAGCTGGAGAGCGGATTGATGCCGATCGGCAGGGCGCCGCCGGCGCCGATGGAGATCGGCACCTGCTCGTTCAGGTAGGCGGCGACGGGACCAACGAAGTACGAGTAGTCGCGATCGGCGCTGCGCCCGTCACTCGGCGTCAGGTCCGGCACGCGCTCGATCTCGAGATACTGCAGCTCGGTGTTGGTGCCACCGATGGAATCGATGGTGAGGCGGCCATCGGTCACCTGGACGATACCGGTCTGCAGCGTCGAGCGGAAGCCGCCGCCGTCCTGCGCGCCATTGCCGCCGGGATTGGCGGGAACCCAGCTGCGGCCGAAGGCGAGCCCCTCGACATTGACGGCGTAGGTGCTGTCGAAGGGGCCGCCGCTGTCGCCGATGGACAGGCTGAGCTGATAGGTGCCGTTCTCCAGCGCGATCTCCCAGGCCCGCGCGCCCGCGGCGCCGGCCGCCGGCTGTTCCATCTGCGCCAGGGTCTTCTGCAGCGCGGTGGCGCCGGGCACGGTGTTGCGGTAGCTCAGCGCGCCCGTCGGCAGCGCGGCGGCGATGGTGCCGTTGGCGGTGCCGTCCGCGACGCTCGCCTCCGTCACCCAGCCATAGCTGAAGCCGCCGCCCCGGCTGCCGAAGGCTGCGCCGGTGTCGGCCTCGTAGCCGGCCGGTGTGGCATAGCCGGCCGGCAGGCCGCCCGCGCCCGCCGCCGGCTCGAAGTTGACGCGGACGACCTCGCCGAAGACCTGCGGCAGGCCGGGCCCGCCGGGCTCGTCCTGAAGCTGGAGCGTCACCTGGTCGATGTTCGGACCCGAGTTGGCGCCCGCCGGAATGCTGAGGCGCAGCACATGGTCGCCCGCCCCCAGCGTGACCGGAAGCGTGACCTCGCCCCAGGCATTCCAGCCGGTCGCGCCGGTGCCGCTGCCGGCCGTGCCGGCGGGCGGAAAGTTCACCGTGATCGCGTTGCCGCCATCGACGGCGAGCAGCAGCGGCCGGTTGCCGGCGCCGCCATTGCCGTAGCGGAAGGTGACATCGTAGACGCCGGTCTGCGCCACACTGACGGCGACGCTGATGGCATCTCCCGCATTGCCACCGAAATCCATATAGGCGCCGCCGGCGGCGCCGGCGCGGACATTACCGCCGGAATCGGGATGCGCCCCGTCCACCACGCGGGTGAAATCGGCGCTCGCCGGGGAGCCGGTGTCCTGCACGGTGACGCGCGACGTGTCCTCCGCCTGGATGACGATGGCGGTCGCCGGATCGACCGCCGCGGCAATCTGCAGGCCGGCGGTGGCCGAGGCGACGTTGCCGACCTGATCGGTGACATAGACCGTGGCGGTCACGGCCCCGGGGGACAGATGGCTGGCGTCGAAGACGAAGTCGCCATCCGCATCCGGCCGGCCGGTGATGTCGGTGCGGGTGACGCCGCCATCGAAGCTGATCGCCAGAGCGACGATATCGGCATCGACGCCGCTGATGGTGAAGTTGACCGAGGCCAGGGCAGCCCCGGAGAGCGGCGCGTCCGGCGCGTCGAGGAAGAGGTTGCCATCGGCGTCGGCGCTGCTGTCGGCCGGGATCGGTCCGGTGCCGGCGGGGGTCAGCTCGATCCGATCGACATTCGGCCCGGTGGAGGCGCCCGCCGGAATGGCGAGGGTGACGGTATTGGTCCCCGCCGCCAGCGTCACGGTGCGGGTCAGGAAGCCCCAGACGTTGAAGCCCTGCTGCGCCGCCGCGCCACCCGCCGGGCCGGTGTCGGGGAAGGCCACGATACCAGGGCCGCCGGCATTCACCCCGATGTCAAGGCTGCGCGGCCCCGAGCCGAAGATCTGCGACGCATAGCGGATGTTGAGATCGTATGATCCGGCCTCCGCCACATCCAGGTTGAAGCTGACCCGGTCGCCCGGCGTGTCGCCGAAGTCGAGATAGCCGGTGCCGGTGAAGCCCGGGCGCAGCGTGCCGCCACCCGGCACCGGTGAGGTCTCCGGGTGGGCGGCATCGCGGATGAGGGTGTCGTTGGTGTTGGCGTCCTGATCCAGGACCGTCAGATCGCCGCTTTCCACCTGGATGGAGAGTCGCGTGCTTCGCGAGGGAAGGGAGAATGTCGCCATGGGTTGTATCCGCCCGCCGGTGCACGGCCCAAAAGATTCAATTTCGATACAAGCTGAAGTTTTGTAAGCGGCCCGCACAAGAGACAATCTCTTTCCGCGACTTGAACTTGGTGTGACCAATCTTATTGAGACGCGTTGCGTTGCGGGATACGCCTTGGTGCGCGAGAATTTCGACGACTCCCTGCATCGGCGCAGTGACCGGGGTCACATCGCGAAAAGGGGCGGGGGCCCGCGGGGCCGGGCCGGGCGCGCCGCTGGGCCGGGGGCCACACCGCCAACCGGCCCGCACCCCGGGGCTCCGGCCCCTTCCTCTCCCGATATGTCAGGACGATCAGACGCGCCGCATGTTCCACATGATGGCGAAGCCGGGAACACGGCCCTGGAGGTTCTTGTTGATCGCCGTCATCGACTTGTAGGCGCCGACCGGGATGTAGGGCAGCTCATCCATCGCCACGCGCTGCATCTCCTCGCCGATCCGCTTCTGCGCCGGGAGGTCGGTCGCGAGGAACCACTCGTCGCGGAGCTGCTCCAGGCGCGGCATGTCCGGCCAGCCGACCCAGGCGGCGGCACCGTTGCCGCGCAGCGGGAAATGCGCCGAGGGATCGGCGAAGTCGAAGGAGGAGAAGGAGGTGAGCAGCATGCTCCAGCCGCCCTTGTCCACCGGCTCGCGCGAGGTGCGGCGCTGCACCACCGTGCCCCAGTCGCCGAGTGCGATGTCGGCATTGAACTCGAGGCGCCGCACCAGATCCGCCGCCACCTGGGTCATGGCCGACGGCGCCAGGATGTCGGTGGGCCCGATCAGCCGCATGGGCTGGTTGCCGTAGCCGGCCTCGCGCAGCAGCGCCTTGGCGCGGTCGAGGCTGCGCTCGCCCTTCAGCGGCTCCAGCGCCACCTCGCTCGCCATCGGCGTGCCGGGCGTGAACACGCCCACATTGTCGAAGTAGAGCGACGGCTCGGGCCCGACCACGGCGCTCATGAAATCGGACTGGCTGATGGCGGGCAGCAGCGCCTGGCGGATCTTCTTGTCGTTGAACGGCGCGTGCAGGTGGTTGAAGCGCAGCACACCGACCAGCGGCAACGGGTCGATCGCCTCGATCGAGATCTGCCGGTTGCGTGCCAGCAGCATCTGGATCTCCGGCGGCGGCTGCTCGAACCAGTCGATCTCGCCGGTCTGCAGCGCCGCCGCGGCGGTCGAGGCATCGGTGATGATGTGCCATTCGACGCGGTCGAAATGCGGCACCTTCGGCCCGGCCGTCAGGCTCGGCTGACCGTCCGGCGTCGGGCTGTACTCGGCGTTGCGCTCATAGACGACGAGGCTGCCCGAGTTGAACTCGTCCGCCTTGAAGCGGAACGGGCCGCAGCCCGTGGTGTCGCGGATCTGGGTGAAGGCGTCGGTCTGCGCCAGCCGGGCGGGGACGATGAAGGGCGGGCTGTTGCTCACCTGCGCCAGTGCCGCCTTCAGCATCGGGAAGCGCTGCTTCAGGCGGAAGCGGAAGCGGCGGTCATCCACGACCACCATCTCCTCGACGAACATGGCGAGCTTCTGCCCCATCGGGCTGCGCTTCATCCAGCGCTGCAGGCTCGGCACCGCATCCTGCGCGCGCACCTTCTCGCCGTCATGGAAGCGGGGCCCGTCGCGGAGCGTGACGGTGACGCTGCGGCCCTCATCCTCCTCGACCATCCCTTCCGCCAGCTGTGGCCGGGGAGTGAAGCTGCTGTCCATGCCGTAGAGCGTGTCATGGATCATGTAGGCATGGTTGCGGGTGATGTTCGCCGTCGTCCAGACCGGATCAAGGCTGGTCAGGTTGGCCTGCGGCACGAGCTTCAGCAGGCGCTGCCGGGCCGGCTGGGCGATCGCGAAGCGGCCGGGCGCGGCGGCCACGCCGGCGGCGCCGGCGGCCGCCAGAAGAGTGCGGCGACTGAGCATATCCATCTCCGTTCAGGATCGACCGGCATGGAACAGGAGCGGGGCGGCCTCCGCAACCCCGCTCAGGCCAGCGGCAGCCCGGCCAGGGCCAGCAGCGGCGGCAGGGCCAGCAACCGCGGCGCATAGGGCATCAACAGGACCAGAAGGCCGGCGGCCAGGGTCAGCAGGCCACACCAGAGCACGCTGCCGATACCCCAGCCTGCCGCCAGGACGCAGGGCGGCAGGGACAGGCCGAGCAGCAGCCAGCCCGCCCAGCGCAGGCCGGCCGAGCGGCCCGCCGCCCGGCGGCGGCCGAAGAGGTCGCGCTGGTGGCGGTCCATGGCCAGGCAGAGGCCGGCGAAGCCGGCATAGGCCAGGGCGAAGCTCAGCGGAATCATTCCGCCGGCCTCGCCGCCGGCTTCGCCGCGCCCCGCGCCGCCCGGGGCAGCGGCGCCTTCCGCCGCGCCAGATAGACTGCGCCCCCGAGCATCAGGGCGCCCAGCGCGGCCACGGTCAGCTCCACCGCCGCGACCGTGGCCGGCCCCCGCGTCAGGCTGGCGCCCAGATGGCTCGGCACCGTCAGCGCGCTGGCCACCGGCAGCAGGAGGCCGAGCGCCCCGGCCAGGCTGAGCTGCTCGATCCAGCCGCGCAGACCGGGGCGGCAGAGAGCGTGCAGCAGGCAGAGGCCCCAGAGGATGAAGAACCCGTCCGTTTCCCAGCCCGAGCGTCCCGGCATTTCCGCCGGCAGCAGGCGGTTTAGCCAGAAGAAGCCGGCCATGGCCACCGGCAGCCCCGCCAGGGTGGCGAGGTTTAGCACCTCCACCAGCCGCAGGCCGGGGCCGACGCGGCCCGCCTTGCGGTGCTCCTGTCGCTCCTTGACGGCCCAGAGCAGCACGCCGGTGCCAACCATGGCGGTGCCGGCCAGGCCGGAGAGGAAGAACAGCCAGCGTAGCGCCCCCTCGGCGAAGCGCCCGACATGCAGGCTGTAGAAGGCTCCATGCGTCAGGGCCGTGCCGCTGTCGCGGTCATCCCGATCCAGCAGCGCACCGCTCACGCCATGGAAGACCAGGCTCTGGCGGCTGGCGGCCAGGCGGTCGTCATCGCCGCGATTGATGTCGATGCGCGCTTCCGCATCGCCCGGGTTGCGGATGGTGACCCGCGCGACGCGCCCCCCCTCCCAGAGCCGCGCCGCCTCGGCCAGGATGGGGTCGATCGCCACCAGCGGCGCGGCCTGACCGGAGCGGCGGACCGGCGGCTGGCTGCCGAAGACCTCGGCGGTGAAAGTGCGGGGATCGTCGCGATAGGCGGCCTGCACGCCCCAGGGCATGTAGAGCAGCATCAGCGTGATCAGCCCGGTATAGGTGATCATCAGGTGGTAGGGCAGCGCCAGCACGGCGGTCACGGCATGCGCGTCGAGCCAGGAGCGCTGGCCCTTGCGCGGGCGGAAGGTGAAGAAGTCCGAGAAGATGCGCCGGTGCGTGATGATGCCGCTGACGATGGCGACCAGCATGAACATGGAGCAGAGGCCGACGATCCAGCGCGCCCAGATCGGCGACATGTAGTGCAGGTCGAAATGCAGCCGGAAGAAGAAGTCGCCGCCGCGGGTCTCGCGCGCCTTCAGGGCCTCGCCGCTGACAGGGTCGAGCAGGGCGGTGCGGAAGCCCCGGCCGCTGGCCGTGGGGTCGCGCCAGAAGGCGGAGGCCAGGGACAGGCGGGGATTGGGCAGCGTCAACGTCAGGTCATTGCCGCCGCTCATCCGCAGGGCGGCGTCCAGCACGGGCTGCAGCGAGGCCACCTCGGCCTGCGGCCGATGCAACTCCGGCCGCGCCCAGAACGAGATCTCGGGGCGGAAGTAGCTGGCGGTTCCGGTCAGGAAGATTAGGAACAGCACCCAGCCGACCAGCAGGCCGGACCAGGTGTGCAACCAAGCCATGGATTGCCGGAAGCCGGTCTTCATGGCGCCACCCAGCCTTGCGCCAGGAAGGCGATGCCGGCCAGCAGCGCCGCGGGCAGCAGGATGCCAAGCCAGGCCCGCAGCACGTCACGCGCCGCGAAGACCCAGACCACGGCGCCGCAATAGACAGCGAAGCTGGCCAGCATTCCGGTCAGCACCGCATCGGCCCGCTGCATCGGCAGGGCGAGGGCCGCCGCCGTGGCGGCGAGCGCGGCCAGCGCATAGCCGCCGCCGATGGCGGCGACCACGCGCAGCAGGATACCGAGCTTCCTGCGCCATTCGGCGGCGGGCGGCGCGGCGCGGCGCGCCGCCGTGCTGCCGGATGCGGCCATCAGAAGCGGTAGCGCAGCGAGCCGGTGACGGTGCGGCCATAGCCATACCAGCACCAGGCATAGGACAGGCAGCTCGCCACGTAGCGCGTATCTGCGACGTTCTGGATGTTGACCGCGAGCTGCATGCCGTTCAGGTCGCGGCTGACCTGGCCGAGATCATAGCGCAGCGCGGCGTCGAAGAGGGTCGCGGAATCCACCTTGAAGGTGTTCGCCGGATCGCCCCAGGAGGAGCCGAGGTAGCGCACGCCGCCCGCCACGCCGAGCCCGCCGAAGCGACCCTCCGGCGCGGTATAGTCCAGCCAGGCCGAGGCATTGTGGCGCGGGATGCCGGTCGGCACCTTGCCCTCCTGCCGCACCGTGCCGCCGCTCGCCCGCCCCTCGATGCCGTAGTCGATGCCGACGCTGTTGTTGCTCTTGGTGTATTCCATGTCGAGATAGGAATAGGCGGCGGTCAGGCTCAGGCCCTGCGCCAGCGTCGCCTTGGCCTCCAGCTCGAAACCCCGCGTGCGCACCTCGCCGTTCTGCACGCTGAACTGCGGATTGACCGGATCGGTGCTCAGCACGTTCTCCCGCAGCAGGTCGAAGGCGGCGACGGCGATCGAGAGATTGGTGCCCGGCGGCTGGTAGCGCAGGCCGATCTCGTACTGCCGCCCCGTGGTCGGGTCGAAGGGGTTCAGGTTGCGGTCGGTGCCGGTCTGCGGCTCGAAGCTCTCGGAGTAGCTCACATAGGGCGCGAGGCCGTTCTCGAAGAGATAGACGGCGCCGGCGCGGCCGGTGAAGGCGCTGTCGGTCTGCCGCGAGGTACCGGTCAGGGCGAAGCTGCCGGCGCGCCGGTTCTCCGTCGTGCTGTCCGACCAGTCGATGCGGCCGCCGGCCATCAGCACCAGCTGGCCGATCCGCACCTGATCCTGCAGATAGACGCCGAGCTGGTTCTGCCGCTGGCTGCTGTAGGTGGCGAAGCCGGGCCAGCGGGTGTTCTGGTTGGCATAGACCGGATTGAACAGGCTCTGCCGCAGGACGCCGTTCGGGGTGCGGCCGTTATAGACGTTCGAGCCGGTATAGACGTCGTTGAGCACGCGGAAGTAGTCGAGCCCGGCCAGCAGGGTGTGCCGCGCCGGCCCGGTGTCGAACTTGGCCTGCACCTGGTTGTCCAGGTTGAAGACATCGAGGTCGGCATCCGTGCCGAAGACCGAGCGGATCAGCTGCGTCATGTCGCTGCTGATCGCCGAGCCGTAGAGGCTGCGATACTCGCCCTGCGTGTGCATGTAGCGGAAGTTCTGCCGCACCGTCAGGGTGTCGTTGAAGCGGTGCTCGGCGAGATAGCCGATCTGGTAGTGCTCGCGGTTGCTGCGCTCGAAGTCCCAGTCACCGTCATAGAAGCGCGTGGCGATGCGGCCGTTCGGATTGGGCAGCGCCGAGCCCCAGCCCGGCACGCCGCCATAGGAGCCGGATTCCGGGTCGCGCTGGTAGTGGCCGAGGACGGTGATGGTGGTGTTGCTGGTCGGCCGCCAGGTCAGCGAGGGCGAGAAGAAGTAGCGCCGCTCGCGCACCTCATCGAGTTCGCCGTTGCCCTCGGCGTAGGAGCCGATGAAGCGGCCGAGCCATTCGCCGTTCTCGTCCAGCTTGCCGCCGTAGTCGCCGGCGACCCGCCAGTGCTCGCGCGTGCCGGCCTGCAGCAGCACCTCGCGGATGCGCTCCTCGGTCGGGCGCTTGCTGACGGCGTTGATGATGCCGCCCGGCGGCGTGGTGCCGTAGAGCACCGAGGCCGGGCCGCGCAGCACCTCCAGCCGCTCCAGCCGATAGGCGTCGAGGCTCGGATTGGCGTCGCGGCCGCCGGCGAGGCGCATGCCGTCGAGATACTGGCTCGGCGAGTAGCCGCGGATGGTCATCTGATCGAGGCGCACCGCGGCCGAGCCGCGCGTCTCGGTGACGGCGCCGACCGAGTAGCGCATGATCTGGTTGATGTTCTGCGCGTCGCGCGCGCGGATCTCGTCCGCGGTGATGACCGAGATGGATTGCGGCGTCTCGATCAGCGGCGTGTCGGTCTTGGTCGCGGTCGCGCTGACGCCGGCGACGAAGCCCTGCACCGGGCTGTATCCGCGTTCCACGCCGGCCTGCACGTTCACCTCGGGCAGCTGCACGGCATTGGGCGCCGGCGCGGCGGGAGATTGCGCGGAAGCCGTGAGCGGGCCGCCTGCCAGACCGGTGGCCAGGGCGAGGAGGGAGACGCTTCGTCGGAGAGAGGCTGCGCGACCGCAGGTCATGATGGAGGGCGTGCCTTGATCTGATATTGAGAGTCGCTCGCATATACAGGACGCAAGCATCTCTCAAGGCCGCCCGGCGACGAAAGGTGCGAATTTGTCGCATTCCGAAACACAGCGTGGCGTCACGGGCACAGTCGGCCCGCTGTCACGCGCGGAAGGCTGCCGCCCTTGTGGTAGCGGGGGGTGTCAGGAATAGGCGCGGGCGGTGCGCGGGCGGATCACGCAGGGCCGGCCGGGCTCATACCCGGCGCCGCCCTCGACCTCGATCTCGATCGTCAGCCCCGCCAGATCGACCTCCAGGTGGCGCCGCCCGCCGGCGGGCCGGCTGGCGCGGATGACGGCATTCCCCCCACCCTCCCCTGGCCCCTTCCCTGGCCCCTCCCCTGGCCCCTCCCCGGCGCACCGCACCTCCCACTCATGCGGCCGCACGAAGGCCAGGGCCGCGCCCTCGCGCCGCGGCGCGACCGCCAGGGCCGCGCCCGGCAACGTGCCCAGGCCAGGGTCCTCGAAGCGCAGCGTGCCGCCCTGGAAGCGGGCCGGCAGGCGGGCGGCATGGCCGAGGAAGCCGGCAACGAAGGCATTGGCCGGCCGCTCCAGCAACACCTCGGGCGGGTCGAACTGCGACACCTCCCCGGCCTGCATGACGGCCACCTTGTCGGCCAGCTCCATGGCCTCGTCCTGGTCGTGGGTGACGAAGACGATGGTGATGCCGAGCTGCGCGTGCAGCTCGCGCAGCCAGCGGCGCAACCCCTTGCGCACCTCGGCATCGAGCGCGCCGAAGGGCTCGTCGAGCAGCAGCAGCGGCGGCTCGATGGCCAGGGCGCGGGCCAGCGCCACGCGCTGCCGCTGCCCGCCCGAGATCTGGTCGGGATAGCGCCGCTCCAGCTCCGGGATCTGCACCATCTCCAGCAGGCGCCGCACCCGGCGGCCGATCTCCGCCTCCGGCGGGCGGGCGCGGCGCGGCCGGACGCGCAGGCCGAAGGCGACGTTCTCGAACACCGTCATGTGGCGGAACAGCGCGTAGTTCTGGAACACGAAGCCGATGCCGCGCTCGCGCGCCGGCACCTCCGCCATGTCCCGCCCCTCGATCCGCACCGTGCCCGAATCGGCGAAGTCGAGGCCGGCCAGGATGCGCAGCAGGGTGGTCTTGCCGGAGCCGGAGGGGCCGAGGAGGGCCACGAAGGCCCGCGCCGCGATGGAGAGAGACACGTCCCGGAGCGCCTGCGCCTCGCCGAACCGGCGCGACAGGCCGAGGATCTCGACACTCATGCGGGCGGTCGGCGGAGGCGGGCCAGGTCGCCGGAACGCTCGAGCAGCGCCTTGGCCGCCAGGGTCACGAGCGCCAGCAGGGCCAGCAGCCCGGCCACGGCGAAGGCCCCCACGAACTGGTACTCGTTGTAGAGGATCTCGATATGCAGCGGCATGGTGTTGGTCTCCCCGCGGATATGCCCCGATACCACGGACACCGCGCCGAACTCCCCCATGGCGCGGGCGTTGCAGAGCAGGACGCCGGAGAGCAGGGCCCAGCGGATGTCGGGCAGGGTGACACGCCGGAAGGTCTGCCAGCCCGAGGCGCCGAGCGTCGCCGCCGCCTCCTCCGCCGAGCGCCCCTGCTCCTGCATCAGCGGCACCAGGGTGCGCGCCACGAAGGGGAAGGTGACGAAGATCGTCGCCAGCACCAGCCCCGGCAGGGCGAAGACGATCTGGATGTCGCGCTCCTGCAGCCAGGGGCCGAGCCAGCCCTGCGCGCCGAAGAGCAGCACCCAGACCAGCCCCGAGATCACCGGCGAGACGGAGAAGGGCAGCTCGATCAGCGCCAGCAGCAGGGCACGGCCGGGGAAGTCGAACTTGGCGATGCACCAGGCGGCCGCCAGCCCGCCCAGGGTGTTGACCGGCACGGAGATCGCCGCGATCAGCAGCGTCAGGCGGATCGCGGCGAGGGCGTCGGGGTCGGTGATCGCGGCGACCACCGGCGTCCAGCCGCGGCGCAGCGCCTCCGTCGCCACGGCGAGCAGCGGCAGCAGCAGCAGCAGGCCGAGCACCAGCACGGCCAGCAGGATGGCCAGGCGGCGGACCCAGGGCGCCTCGGCCGCCACCTCGACACGGGGCTCGCCGCCGCGCCGCCTCATGCCGGCCGCCAGAAGCGGCTGGCCAGGTTGAGCACCAGCAGCAGAAGGAAGGACAGGAACAGCATGGCCAGGCCCACCGCCGCCGCGCCGGCGTAATCGAACTGCTCGAGCCGCACCACGATGAGCAGGGGCGCGATCTCGCTGACCATCGGCATGTTGCCGGCGATGAAGATGACGCTGCCATACTCCCCGATCGCCCGCGCCGCGGCCATGGTGAAGCCCGCCAGGAGCGCCGGGGCCAGGGCCGGCAGGATGACGCGCCGAAAGGTCTGCCCGCGGCCGGCGCCGAGGGTCGCCGCCGCCTCCTCCGCCTCGCGCGGCAGGTCGCGCAGCACCGGCTCCACGGTGCGGACCACGAAGGGGAGCCCGACGAAGGCCATGGCCAGCATCACGCCGAGCGGAGTGTAGGCGACCTTCACGCCCAGCGCCGCCAGCGGCGCGCCGAGCCAGCCGTTCGGCGCGTAGAGCGCCGTCAGCGCCAGGCCGGCGACGGCGGTCGGCAGGGCGAAGGGCAGGTCCACCATGCCATCCAGCAGGCGGCGGCCCGGAAAGCGGTAGCGCACCAGAACCCAGGCCGCCAGCAGGCCGATCGGCAGGTTCAGCGCCGCCGCCGCCAGCGCCGCCAGGAAGGAGAGCCGCAGCGCCGCCCAGACACGCGGCTCCGCCAGCGAGGCCCAGATCCCCGCCGGGCCCAGCTCCAGGGGCCGCAGCACCAGCGCCAGGAGCGGGATCAGCACGATCGTCGAGAGCCAGGCGAGGGTCAGGCCGAGACTGAGTCCGAAGCCGGGCAACACCCGGCGCCGCAGGCCGGAGGCGCCCCCGCCCCTCATCGTCCTGGTCGGTAGAGGCGGTCGAACAGGCCGCCATCCTCGAAGTGGTCCGCCTGGGCCTTGCGCCAGCCGCCGAAGAGCGGGTCGTCGATGGTGATCATCTCCAGCTGCGGGAAGCGGTCGCCGGCGGCGGCCAGGGCGGCGGGGTCGCGGGGGCGATAGAAATGCTGCGCCGCCAGGCTCTGGGCCTCGGGCTCGTAGAGCCCCTTCAGGAAGGCCTCGGCCGCGGCGCGGGTGCCGCGCCGGTCCACGTTCCGGTCCACCACCGCGACCGGCGGCTCGGCCAGGATGGAGAAGCCGGGATAGACGATGTCGAACTGCCCGCGGCCGAATTCGGCGAAGGCCAGATGCGCCTCGTTCTCCCAGGCCAGCAGCACATCGCCCTGGCCGCGCTGCACGAAGGTCGTGGTGGAGCCCCGCGCGCCGGTATCGAGCACCGGCACGTTGCGGAACAGCGCGGCGATATAGGTCTCGGCCGCCTGGGGCGAGCCGCCCGGCTGGCGCTGCGCCCAGGCCCAGCCGGCCAGGTAGTTCCAGCGCGCCCCGCCCGAGGTCTTGGGATTGGGGGTGATGACGGCGACGCCCGGCTTCGCCAGATCGCCCCAGTCGCGCAGCCCCTTCGGATTGCCCTTCCGCACCAGGAAGACGATGGTGCTCGTATAGGGGGCGCTGTTCTGCGGCAGGCGGCTCTGCCAGTTGGCGTCGATCAGCCCGCGCTCGGCGATGGCGTCGATGTCATAGGCCAGCGCCAGGGTCACGACATCGGCCTGCAGCCCGTCGATCACCGAGCGGGCCTGCCGGCCCGAGCCGCCGTGCGAGGTGCTGGCGCGGATGGTCTGTCCCGTCCTGCGCTTCCAGTCCTCGACGAAGAGCGCGTTGTAGGCGCGGTAGAATTCGCGTGTCGGGTCATAGGAGACATTGAGCAGCTGCGTCGCGCCCTGGGCGCGCGCGCCGCCGGCCAGGGCCGTGCCGAGCGCCAGGCCGGCTCCGGCGACGCTGCGGCGGGAGACGGGAAATCCCTGCATGATGCTTCTCCTCCGGCGACGGCGGACCAGGCCCGGGCCGGGCACTGGCCGCACAGGATAACAGAGACAGCGCCCGAAGCTGCAAGCGCCTGTCGGAGCTTTGTCCCAAGCGGGGCGTCCGGACTGAATTCCGCTTCCCTGAATCGCCAATTCCCCGCCTGCGGCTGGATCTTGACGTTTTCAGAACGCTATTCGCGCGTCAACACAATTCAATGTGGTGAATTTGACGGCAGGCCCTATGGCGCGGGGGCGGCGTGCCGCAGGAAAGCGGCCAGTTCCCGATAGCTCTCCCGCCGCGGGTCCGTGCGCCGCCAGACCAGGCCGATGCTGCGCCCCACCCGAGCATCGGCCAGCGGCCGCATGGCGATCAGCCCGCCCAGGTCGGCGCCCTCCTGCACCGCCAGTTTCGGCAGCAGGGAGAAGCCCTCCCCGGCCGCGATCATATGGCGCAGCATCTCCAGGCTGCTGGCGAAGCGCTCCTCCCCGTCCGCGCGCGGCAGGCCGCAGAGGGAGAGCGCCTGGTCCCGCAGGCAATGCCCCTCCTCCAGCAGCAGCAGGCCACCGCCCTCGAGATCGGCGAGCGTCACCTCCGGGCGGGACTGCAGGGGATGGCCCTGGGGACAGGCCAGCAGGAAGGGCTCGAAGAACAGCGCCTCGCTGGCCAGACCGGCGGAGGCGACCGGCAGGGCCACCAGGGCGGCATCCAGCTCCCCCTGTTCCAGCGCCCGCACCAGGGCGGCGGTGCGCCCTTCCTGCAGCCGCAGCACCAGTTGCGGAAAGCGGTCGCGCACGGCGCGCAGCACCATCGGCAGGTAGTAGGGGCCGAGGGTGGCGATGGCGCCCAGGCGCAGCGGCCCCGCCAGGGGGGAGGCCTGCTCCTGCGCCAGGTCGAGCAGGCGCCGCGCCTCGCGCATCACCGCGCGCGCCTGGGCCAGCAGCACCGCCCCCTGCGGCGTGACGCCGACGCGGCGGGCCTGCCGCTCGAAGAGCGTGACGCCCAGCATGGCTTCCAGCTTGCGGATCTGTTCGCTGAGGGTAGGCTGACTGACGCCGCAACGATCGGCGGCCTGGCCGAAGTGACGCAGTTCCTCGACGACCACGGCGTATTCCAGGTCGCGCAGGGACAGGCCGGCCAGGGTCTGTGCCGCCATGATCACCCCTTTCGATAGGTTAGGCCTATCGCAACAGAATAGAGGATCGATTTAACCGATCAAGCGGCGACTGGTAGAAGATCCTCACCCCTGCCGAGAGGAAATTCCGGAATGTCCGAAAACCGCAAGCCTCCCACCCTGACCACCACCGCCGGCGCCCCCGTCGCCGACAACCAGAACAGCCTCTCCGCCGGCCCGCGCGGCCCGCTGCTCCTGCAGGACTACCAGCTGATCGAGAAGCTGGCGCACCAGAACCGCGAGCGCATCCCCGAGCGGGTGGTGCATGCCAAGGGCTCCGGCGCCTATGGCACCCTGACCATCACCGGCGACATCAGCCGCTACACCCGCGCCAAGGCGCTGCAGCCCGGCGCGCGGACCGAGGCGCTGCTGCGCTTCTCCACCGTCGCCGGCGAGCGCGGCGCGGCGGACGCCGAGCGCGACGTGCGCGGCTTCGCCCTGAAGTTCTACACCGAGGACGGCAACTGGGACCTGGTGGGCAACAACACCCCGGTCTTCTTCGTCCGCGATCCGCTGAAGTTCCCCGACTTCATCCGCACGCAGAAGCGCCACCCGGCGACCAACCTGCGCTCGCCCACCGCGATGTGGGACTTCTGGTCGCTCTCGCCGGAGAGCCTGCACCAGGTCACGATCCTGTTCAGCGACCGCGGCCTGCCGCAGAGCTACCGGCACGTGAACGGCTATGGCAGCCACACCTACTCGCTCTGGAACGATGCCGGCGAGCGCCACTGGGTGAAGTTCCATTTCAAGACCCAGCAGGGCATCCGGACCTGGACCAACCGGGAGGCCAACGAGGTCATCGCCGAGGACCGCGAGAGCGCCCAGCGCGATCTCTACGAGGCCATCGAGCGCGGCGACTTCCCGCGCTGGACGGTGCAGGTGCAGATCATGCCGGAGCTGGACGCCGAGAAGACGCCCTACAATCCCTTCGACGTGACCAAGGTCTGGCCGCATGCCGACTATCCGCCGATCGACATCGGCGTGCTGGAGCTGAACCGCAACGCCAGGCACTATTTCGCGGAGATCGAGCAGTCCTCCTTCTCGCCCTCCAACATCGTGCCCGGCATCGGCTTCTCGCCGGACAAGATGCTGCAGGGCCGCATCTTCGCCTATGCCGACGCGCACCGCTACCGCGTCGGCACGCATTACGAGGCGCTGCCGGTCAACAAGCCGAAGGCGCAGGTCAACAGCTACCATGCCGATGGCGCCATGCGCTTCGACGCGCCGGTGGGCACGGACCACTACTACGAGCCCAACTCCTTCGACGGCCCGGTGCAGGACCCCGGCGTGAAGGAGCCGCCGCTGCGGATCTCGGGCGACGCCGACCACTACGACCACCGCGCCGGCAATGACGACTACACCCAGGCCGGCAACCTGTTCCGGCTGATGAACGCCGAGCAGAAGCGGCAGCTCTTCGAGAACATCGCCGGCGCGATGCAGGGCGTGCCCCGCTTCATCATCGACCGCCAGCTCGGGCATTTCCGCCGGGCGGACCCCGCCTATGCCGCCGGTGTCGAGGAGGCCATCAAGCGGGTCCATACCGCCCCGGCCTCGGCGCCGACCACCGCGGCCGACGTCGCCGCCGGATAAGGCTCCGGCCATCAGGAGGCCGGGCGCCGCGCCCGGCCTCCCCCTTCCCTCCCCGAGAGACTTCCCCGATGTCCGCCGTCCTTGACACCGCGCCGCCCCCGCTGGCGCGCCCGCGCCCGGCCGCCCTGCTGGCCGGGACGCGACAGAGCCCCCTCGCCCTGGCCCAGACCCAGCTCGTCCTGGAGGCGCTGGCGGCGGCCGGCGGCGCGGAGCCTGCCCTGGCCGTCCCGATCGGCACCACCGGCGACCGTGAGGCCCGCCGCCTGGCGGATCTCGGTGGCAAGGGCCTCTTCGCCAAGGAGATCCACGAGGCGCTGCTCGACCGGCGGATCGACTTCGCCGTGCACAGCCTGAAGGACCTGGAGACCGAGCTGCCGCCCGGCATCGCCATCGCCGCCGTGCTGCCGCGCGCCGATGTGCGCGACGCGCTGGTGCTGGCCCCCTCCTGCCCGCCCGAGGAACACCGCCTGCCGCTGCCTTTCCTGCCCGTCGGCGCCCGCATCGGCACCGCCTCGGCGCGCCGCGTGGCGCAGCTGCGCGCCCTGCGCCCCGACCTGCGCTTCGGGCTGCTGCGCGGCAATGTGCAGACGCGGCTGGCGCGGCTGGAACAGGGCGACTTCGCCGCCGCGCCCCTGGCGCTGGCCGGCCTGGACCGGCTGCGCCTGCGGCACCGCGCCAGCCTGGTGCTCGAGCCGGAGGTGATGCTGCCCGCCGCCGGCCAGGGCATCGTGGCCATCACCGCGCGGGCCGGCGACCATGCCACCCGGCTGCGGCTGGCCGCCATCGACGATGCCGCAGCGCGGCTCGCGATGACCGCGGAACGGGCCCTGCTGACCGGGCTCGAGGGTTCCTGCCGCACGCCGATCGGCGCCCATGCCCGCCTGCTGCCGGGCGGCAGGCTGCGGCTGGACGGGCTGGTGGCGCGGGAGGATGGTGGCTTCCTGCTGCGCCGCCATATCGAAGGCGCGCCGGCCGAGGCCGCCCGCATGGGCGCCGCCCTGGCCGCCGAGCTGCGGCGCCTGAGCCCGGGAGACCTTCTCGCATGACCCGCCAGCCCCCCGGCGGCGCCTCCTTCTCCGCCCCCGGCATCGGCGTGCTGCTGGTCAATCTCGGCACGCCCGATTCCACGGGCTACCGGGACATGCGCCGCTATCTGTCCGAGTTCCTGTCGGACCGGAGGGTGATCGAGAACAACCCCCTCCTCTGGCAGCCCTTGCTGCAGGGGGTCATCCTGACCACCCGCCCCTTCCGCAGCGGCGCCGCCTACCGCCGCATCTGGAACACGGCGCGCGACGAATCCCCCCTGCGCACCCATACCCGCGCCCAGGCGGCCCTGCTGCAATCGGCGCTGCTGCGGGATTGCGGGCAAGCGCCCGTCATCGACTGGGCCATGCGCTACGGCCGCCCCTCCATCGCCGAGCGGCTCTCGGCGCTGCGGGACCTGGGCTGCGACCGCATCCTGGTCGTGCCGCTCTATCCGCAGTACAGCGCCACCACGACGGCGACGGTGAACGACGACGTCTTCCGCGCCCTGATGCGGATGCGGCACCAGCCGGCGCTGCGCATCGCCCCCTCCTTCCCCGACCACCCGCTCTACATCGCGGCGCTGGCGGAGAGCCTGCGCGGGACCCTGGCCGGCCTGCCGCGGCAGCCGGAGCGCATCCTCGCCTCCTTCCACGGCCTGCCGGAACGCTACGTCGCCTCCGGCGACCCCTATCGCGCCGAATGCGAACGGACCATGGCGGCGCTGCGCGCGGCGCTCGGCCTCTCCGAGGCGGAGATGCCGCTCACCTTCCAGTCGCGCTTCGGGCGCGAACCGTGGCTGCAACCCTATACCGCCGAGACGGTGGTCGGCATGGCAAGGCAGGGGCTGCGTCACCTCGCCGTCATCACGCCCGGCTTCCTGTCCGACTGCATCGAGACGCTGGACGAGATCGGCCATGAGCTGCGCGACGAGTTCCTCGCCGCCGGCGGCGAAAGCCTGACGCTGATCCCCTGCCTGAATGACGGGCCGGGCGCCATCCGCCTGCTCGCGGCCATCGTCGCGCGGGAGACCTCCGGCTGGGGAGAAGTCCAGCCCCGCTGAGGGCGGCCTCCGGCGGAATTCATCCCGCCGGGCTTGCCGGGCGGCCGGACCGGGCGCAATTCTCCATCATGGAGTTCCATGCCCTCTACCGCCACGGCTTCGCCCGGGTGGCCGCCTGCACCACCCGCTGCCACCTGGCCGATCCGGCCCGCAATGCCGAGGCCATCCTGGCGGCGGCGCGGCGCTGCGATGCCGAGGGCGTGGCGCTCGCCGTCTTTCCCGAGCTGAGCCTGTCGGGCTACGCCATCGACGACCTGCTGCTGCAGGACACGCTGCTCGACGCGGTGGAGGCAGCGGTCGCGGAGCTGCTGGCGGCGACGGCGGCGATGCGCCCGCTGCTGCTGGTGGGCGCGCCGCTGCGCCATCGGGGCCGGCTGTACAATTGCGCCCTGGCCCTGCAGCGCGGCCGCCTGCTGGGTGTGGTGCCGAAGGTGCATCTGCCGAACTACCGCGAGTTCTACGAGCGCCGCCACTTCGCCGCCGGCGAGGGCACCGAGGGCGGGCACATCCGGCTCGCCGGGCAGGAAGCGCCCTTCGGCCCCGACCAGATCTTCCGCGCCGACGACCTGCCGGACCTCGCCATCCACGCCGAGATCTGCGAGGACGTCTGGGTGCCGGTGCCGCCCTCCAGCCAGGCGGCCCTGGCCGGCGCGCTGGTGCTCGCCAACCTCTCGGCCAGCAACATCACCGTGGGCAAGGCCGACACCCGCCGGCTGCTGGCGCAGGCGCAGTCGGCGCGCTGTCTCGCCGCCTATCTCTACGCCGCCGCCGGGGCGGGGGAATCCACCACCGATCTCGCCTGGGACGGGCAGGTCTCGATCTTCGAGAACGGCGCCATCCTGGCCGAGAGCGACCGCTTCCCCGAGGCCGACCAGATCGTCACCGCCGACATCGACCTCGACCTGCTGCGCCAGGAGCGCGCCCGCCAGGGCAGCTTCGACGACAACCGCCGCCGCCTGGCTCCCGCCTTCCGCGAGATCGGCTTCCGCCTCGACCCGCCCACCGGCGACATCGGCTTCCGCCGCGCGCTGGAGCGCTTCCCCTTCGTGCCCGCCAATCCGGAGCGGCTGCACCAGGACTGCTACGAGGCCTACAACATCCAGGTCTCCGGCCTGGTGCAGCGGCTGCGCGCCACGGGCAACGGCAAGCTCGTCATCGGCGTCTCCGGCGGGCTCGATTCGACCCAGGCGCTGATCGTCGCCGCGCGGGCCATGGACCTGATGCAGCGGCCGCGCACGGAGATCATCGGCTATACCCTGCCCGGTTTCGGCACCTCGGCCGGCACCAAGACCAACGCGCACCGGTTGATGGCGGCGCTCGGCATCGATGCCCGCGAGCTCGACATCCGCCCGGCGGCGCGGCAGATGCTGAGCGACCTCGGCCATCCCTTCGCCGCCGGCGAGCCGGTCTATGACGTCACCTTCGAGAACGTCCAGGCCGGGCTGCGCACCGACTACCTGTTCCGCGCCGCCAACCACGCCGGCGGCATGGTGCTCGGCACCGGCGATCTCTCCGAGCTGGCGCTCGGCTGGTGCACCT
The DNA here is from genome assembly GCF_054073225.1 of Teichococcus aerofrigidensis. Classification (NCBI taxonomy): domain Bacteria; kingdom Pseudomonadati; phylum Pseudomonadota; class Alphaproteobacteria; order Acetobacterales; family Roseomonadaceae; genus Roseomonas; species Teichococcus aerofrigidensis. The sequence goes on along the minus strand of NZ_JBSXMU010000008.1, from coordinate 40,912 downwards.
ATGGCGTCGGCGACCAGATGTCGCACTACAATGTCAATGCCGGCGTGCCGAAGACGCTGATCCAGCACCTGATCCGCTGGGTGGCCGCCTCGGGGCAGTTCGAGGCGGAGGTGAACGAGACGCTGCTCTCGGTGCTGGATACCGAGATCTCGCCCGAGCTGATCCCGGCCGATGCCGAGACCCAGGCGCTGCAGAGCACCGAGGCCAGGATCGGCCCCTATGCGCTGCAGGACTTCAACCTGTTCTACACGCTGCGCTACGGGTTCCGCCCTTCCAAGATCGCCTTCCTGGCGTTGCAGGCCTGGGGCGATGCCGCCGCCGGCCGCTGGCCGCCCGGCTTTCCCGAGGCGCGGCGGCAGCATTACGACCTGCCGACCATCCGCCGCTGGTTGGAGGTCTTCCTGCAACGCTTCTTCGGCTTCAGCCAGTTCAAGCGCTCGGCCATGCCGAACGGGCCGAAGGTGGTGGCCGGCGGCTCGCTCTCGCCGCGCGGCGACTGGCGCGCGCCCTCCGACGGCAATGCCCGCGCCTGGCTGGAGGAGCTGCGCCGCAACGTGCCCGGCGACTGACACCGGCGCGCCGCCCTGCATCCCTCGCGCTCCTGGCTCATTCTTCACTCCGGGACAACGGGAGAAGGACGCCATGAGCAAGAAACCAGGTCTGCGCCAGGGCCCGCTCTCGGAGCGGTGCCTGCATCTCTGCATCGACATGCAGCGCCTCTTCGGACTGGGCTCGCCCTGGCACACGCCCTGGATGGAACGGGTCCTGCCGGTGGTCGAGCGGCTGGTGGCGGCACATCCGGACCGCACGGTCTTCACCCGCTTCATCCCGGCCCGGCGCCCGGGCGAGGGGCACGGCACCTGGAAGCGCTATTACGAGAGCTGGTCGGAGATGACGCTGGAGGCACTGCCGCCCGGCCAGACCGAGTTGCTGCCCGAGCTGGCGCGCTTCGCACCGCCGGCGCGGGTGCTGGACAAGACCGTCTACTCGCCCTGGCTGGATGGCGCGCTCGACCGGCTGCTGCAGGAGCGCGAGGCGGACACGCTGATCATCAGCGGCGCCGAGACGGATGTCTGCGTGCTGGCCGCCGTGCTCGGCGCGGTCGATCGTGGCTACCGGGTGGTGGTGCCGATGGACGCCATCTGCTCCTCCTCCGACCGCACGCATGACGCGCTGCTGACCCTCTACAACGAGCGCTACGGCCAGCAGATCGAGACGGCAGACAGCGAGGAGATCCTGCGCGCCTGGGCCTGAGGGACGGGCGGCCTCACGCCTCCGGCGCGCCGCCGGGGGGATGGCGGGGGGGCAGGCTGGGCGCGAGGCGGTTGCGGGTCTCGCGCAGCGCGCGGTCCGCATAGCTGCCGCGCACCGCCTCCCGGCCCCCGGCCTCGTAGAGATCCAGCACCAGGGCGCTGTGGATCAGGCCGAGATGGCTGAAAGCCTGCGGGAAGTTGCCGAGGAACTCGCCCGCCTCGCCGATTTCCTCGGCATAGAGGCCGACATCGTTGGCCATCGCCACCAGGGCGGCGAAGCGCTCCCGCGCCTCCCGCTCGCGGCCGAGCGCCAGCAGCGCGTCGACCAGCCAGAAGGCGCAAAGGAGGAAGGTTCCCTCGTGCCCCGGCAGCCCGTCCTCGGTCTTGTAGCGATAGACCAGCGGGCCGTGCCCCAGCCGCGCGATCACGGCATCGACGGTGCGCTCCAGCACCGCGTCATCCAGCGGGAAGCCGAGCATCGGCGCCAGCAGCAGCGCCGCGTCCACGTCCTCGCCGCCCATGACCTGCGTGAGATGGCCGCGCACCGGATGCACGCCCTCGCGCCGGATCGCCTCCTCGATCGCCTGCCGCTCGCGCAGCCAGTGCTCGCGCGCTCCTAAGCAGCGGATGGCGCGGTCCAGTGCCACCCAGTTCATCAGCGCGGCATGGACGTAGTGCTGTTCCGGCTGGCGCGGCTCCCACAGCCCCGCATCCGGCTCGCGCCACTCCCGGGCCACGAGGTCGGCCAGGGCGATGGCGGTGTCGCGCAGCGGGCCTTCCACCGCGCCGCCGATGCTGTGGTGGAAATGGATCAGGTCCAGCACCTGGCCATAGACGTCGAGCTGGTGCTGCTCCGCCGCCTCGTTGCCGTTGCGCACCGGGCGGCTGCCGCGATAGCCCTCGAAATGCGCCACCTCCTCCTCTGCCATCCCCCGGCTGCCGGTGATGTCGAAGAGCGGCGGCAGGCGCCCGTTCTCGCCGCGGCAAAGGCCGAGGACGAAGTCGAGGAAGGCCTGCGCCTCCCGCACCTGGCCGTGCTTCTTCAGGGCATAGAAGGCCAGGCAGGAATCGCGCAGCCAGCAGAAGCGGTAGTCCCAGTTGCGAATGCCGCCGACCTCCTCCGGCAGCGAGGTGGTGGCGGCGGCCACCATGGCGCCGGTCGGGCTGTAGGTCAGGCCCTTCAGCACCAGGGCACTGCGCTCCACCATCTCGCGCCAGGGGCCGGCATAGGTGGCGCCGCGCGACCACTCGCCCCAGCGTCGGGCCGCCTCATCCAGCAGGGCCTGGAAGCCGGGCAGCTCCTGCGTCGCGCTGGCGGCATCGCCCAACAGGAAGTGGCGCGCCGCCCCGGCGGCCAGGGTGAAGCGGGCCAGGGCGGCCTCTCCGGCCGGGGAGAACTCCACATCCGTCGCCAGGGAAGGACCCTCCGCCATATCGACCAGGCCGGGCGTCAGGCGCAGCGCCGGGAAGGCCGTGGCGAAGCCCGCCAGGGGCTGATGGCGCGCCACCATCACGACCTCGCCGACGAGGCCCTCGACGCGGCGCAGCAGCCGGTCCGGTCCCTGCCCGGAGGGCGGGCCGGCGACCAGGGCATCGGTCAGCAGCACCTCGCCCCGCGCCGTCCGGAAGCGGGTCTCCAGGATCATGGTGCCGGGGCGGTAGGCGCGCGTGACCGTGCAGGCCTCGGCCGGCCGGACCTGGAAGAAGCCGCCGCGGCGGCGGTCGAGCAGGCGCGAGAAGACCGGCTCGGCATCGAAGCGCGGCAGCGCCGCCCAGTCGATCGAGCCATCGCGCGCGACCAGCGCGCTGCCATGGCCGTCGCCCAGGAAGGCGTAATCCGCGATCGGCCGGTAGTCGCGCCCCGCCGGCTCGGCCTCGCCCTCCAGCGCCGGCAGAGCCAGCGGCTCGGAAGGCCGCATCAGCCGCGCCTCCGGCCCAGCGCGAGACCGACGCCGCAGGCCAGGGCCAGGGCCGCGCCGCCGGCCAGCGCCCGCGCCGCCCCGCCCGAGAGCCGCCGCGCCCGGTCCGTGGCCTCGGCGGCAGAGGGGCCGTCCAGCCGGTCGAAGACGGCGCGCGGCTCGAAGAGATTCCCCGCCGCCTGGGCCGGGCGCGGCGGCGCGGCCGGATCCATCTGCCCGGAGGGCGCGGCGCGGGCCAGGTAGCGGTCGGCGAGGCCCGGCATCAGGGGCCCGAGCAGCGCCATCAGCCCCGCGCCGCCGAGCCAGTGCTCACGGCCGCCATGGATCAGCGCCGCCTCGATGGCGCGGGCCGCCGCCTCGGGCGTCACCGCGCGGCCCATCGGACGGGGGCGGTGCGGCAAGCGCGCCCGGGCCCAGGCGAATTGCGGGGTGTTGACCGCCGGCAGGTGCACCTCGGTCACGCTGATCCGGCTGCCTTCCTGCCGCAGCTCGGCGCGGAGCGAATCCGTGAAGCCCTGGATGGCATGCTTGGCGCCGCTATAGGCGCCCTGCAGCGGAATGCCGTGATAGGCCAGCGCCGAGCCGACCTGGAGGATACGGCCGGGCCGGTTCCGCCCCCGCATCCGCCGCAGGGCCGCCATGGTGCCGTGGACATAGCCCAGGTAGCAGACCTCGGTGACGCGGCGGAACTCCTCCGGGCTGACGTCATGGATCGGGGCGTAGAGCGTGACCATGGCGTTGTTGATCCAGGCGTCGATCGGGCCGAGCACGCGCTCGGCCCCCCCCCGCGGCCCCCTCGCCCGCCGCCGCCTCGACCGCCGCGGCATCGGCCACGTCGCAGGGCAGCGGCAGGGCCTCGGCGCCCAGGGCCCGGACCTCGCGGGCCAGCGCCTCCAGGGGCTCGGCGCCGCGCGCGATCAGGCCGATATGCCAGCCGGCCCGCGCCAGGCGCAGCACCGTGGCCCGGCCCACCCCGGCCGAAGCCCCCGTGACCACCGCCACCCGGTCCCTGTTGCGCATGCCGGCTCCTTCCTCGAATGCCAGGGAAGAAGAGGCGGCCGGCCGGAAAGTTGCCGTTTTGTCATACGGTGCCGCTCTCGCTCCCCGCCCCGGCTTGCCGCATTCTGGAACCGGGGAGATGCCCGACGCGGACAAGGACCCGACGCGGACAAGGAAAGGTCATGCACGCCCGACGCTACAAGGGTCCGATCATCGACGCCCACCATCACCTGTGGGACCTGTCGATGCGCCGCCATCCCTGGATCTCGGGCCGGCATGTCGGTGTGCTGGGCGATGTCAGCCATCTGCAGCAGGACTACCTGATCGACGACCTGCTGGCGGACATGGCGGGCCAGGGCGTCGTCGGCTCGGTGCATGTCGAGGCGCTGTGGGACCGGATCCACGATCCCTCGGAGGAGACGCTCTGGCTGGAGGGGCTGGCGCGCCCGGCGGGAATCGCCGGACGCTATGTCGGCTATGTGCCGCTCGCGGCCGGCGGCGCGGCCGAGATGCTGGAGCGCCAGCTCGCCGCCTCCCCCCGCCTCGCCGGCCTGCGCGAAACCATCCGCTGGCATCCCGATCCGGCGCGGAGCTGGACCCTGCGCGGCCTGACGGAGCACGCCGCCTGGCGCCAGGGGCTCGCGCTGCTGCGCGCGCACGGCCTGGTCATGGAGCTGCTCATGAACCCCTACCAGGCCGAGGAGGTGGCGGCGCTGGCGGCGGCCCTGCCGGACCAGGTCTTCATCGTCGACCACTGCGCCTCGCCGCTCGACCGCGACGCGGCGGGGCTGGAGCGCTGGCGCCGCGGGCTGGCGATCCTGGCGGCGCGGCCCAATGTCGCCATCAAGCTCTCGCACCCGAGCGCCTACAGCGAGGGCACGGAGACAAAGGCGCTGGCGGCCGTGGTGCTGCCCTGCCTCGAGGCCTTCGGGCCCGGGCGGGCGATGTTCGGCAGCGACTATCCCATGGCCCGCCGCAGCATGTCCTACGCCGCCATCTGCGACGGCCTGCGGGAGATCCTGGCCCCCTTCAGCCCGTCGGAGCAGCGCGCCGTCTTTCACGACAACGCGGCGCGCTACTACCGCTTCCCACCGACGGAACCGCCGCGCCTCAGCCCGCCAGAAGGCCCGCGGACGGTGGCCCGGGCGGCCGGGACCCGGCGGCGGGGCTCGCCGAGGGAGAGGCCAGGGGAGCGGCCAGCGGATCCGCCGCCAGGGTGATCGGCCGGCCATGGGGTGTCGCCGCGGCCGCCCGCGCCCAGGCCTGGCGGCGCGCCTCCAGCGCCTCCGGCGCGACGATCCCCTTCTCCGCCAGCAAGGCCTCCAGCGCATCCAGCCACTGCGCGTAGTAGGAGCCGTCGCCGGCGGCGATGCGGCGGCCGAGCGCCTCCGCCCATTCGCCCCAGCCGAAGCATCCCGCCTCGTGCAGGGCCACGGCCATGGCGAAGGCCTGGGCTTCCCAGGGCTCGGCGAAGACCGGACCCTCCGCGTCGCGCGGCAGGCTCAGCGCCTCGGCCGTCGCATCGTCACACCGGCTCAAGATAGGACTCCCAGGCATCGAGGGTGACGGTGACGGCCGGATCGGCGCCCTCGCCCCAGAGCTCGCCGGCGGTGAAACGGACGGCGTAGAGCCATTGCGGCGCCTCGTCGCCGCCCAGCGCCAGCGTGTCCGGAAAGACGAAGACGCCATGCACCCGCTCGATGACACCCCGCCGCCCGCGCGCGTAGCGCGGCAGGCGGGTATGGCCGCCGGTCTGGAAGTTGCGCGCCCGCACGGCCTCCCCCTCGGCGAATCGCGCCGGCGCCCCCGCCGGGCGGGAATAGGGCGAGCCGCGCGCCAGCATCGGCGCGACCTCGGCGGCGGCGAGCGGCTTCAGCGGCCTGCCGGGCCCGTATGCCTTGCCATCGCGCAGTTCGGCCTCGGTCACCAGGCCCTTCTGCAGCAGCAGCTTCTCCAGACCCTTGATCCAGATCTCGTAGTAGCTGGAGGTCAGGTACTCGCCCGGCGGCAGGGTCTCCCGCGCATGCCGCGCGGCATCGATGCTCCATTGCCCGAGCGCCCCGGCCGCGAGCGTCACCGCCAGGGCGCGCTTCTCCCAGCCGGCATGGAAGCGGACCTCCTCCGGCTCCGGCCGCACCGGGCCGAAGCCCTGCATGCCGCCCAGGTCCTGCGCGCCGTTCATGCCGCCGGCTCGCGCGCCAGGGCGGTGCCGATCATGGAATCGCGGCTGACGAGATCGGCCAGCCGCGATTCCTCCCAGTCCTCGGTGCCGGCGGGCCGGCGGGGGATGACGAGGTAGCGCGTCTCGGCCGTGGAATCCCAGACGCGGATGCGCGTCGTCTCCGGCAGGGTGACGCCGAAATCGGCCAGCACGCCCCGCGGATCGAGCACGGCGCGGGAGCGGTAGGCGGGCGACTTGTACCAGGCGGGCGGCAGGCCCAGCACTGGCCAGGGGTAGCAGGAGCACAGGGTGCAGACGACCATGTTGTGCTCCGCCTCGGTGTTCTCCACCGCCACCATGTGCTCGCCCTGGCGTCCGGTATAGCCGAGGGAATGGATGGCGGCCGAGGCGTCGCGCCGCAGCCAGTCGCGGAAGTCGGGATCGGCCCAGGCCTTCGCCACGACGCGGGCGCCGTTGCGCGGGCCGATGCGCGTCTCGTAGGTCTCAATCAGCGCGTCCAGCGCGGCCGGATCGGCGTAGCCCTTCTCGACCAGCAGGGATTCCAGCGCGCGCACGCGCAGCGCCATCCCCGAGAGCTCGCTACCCTCGTCATGATGGTCATGGTCATGGTGGTGATGGTGATCGGGCCCGCTCATCGCCGCTCTCCCTGCCTGGGACACGACACCATTCCGCCGGGCGCCGAAGGGGTCAAGACCGGAGGGGGCGGGGCCGGAAATGCCGGGGGCGGCGGAGCACCCGGAGGCCTCCGCCGCGCGCCGTCAGCCGGCCTCGCCGAGGCGGCTCTTGAGATCCTTGGCCGGCTTGAACTTCACGGTGCGGCTGGCGGCGATCTCCACCACCTCGCCGGTGGCCGGGTTGCGGCCCTGGCGGGCGGCGCGCTCGCTCACCGCGAAGGAGCCGAACCCGGCCAGGCGAACCTCGCGCCCGGCCCCGAGGGTGTCGCCCAGGGTCGACAGCACGGCCTTCAGCACCGCATCGGCCTGGGTCTTGGGCAGGCCCGTGGCGGCGGCGGCGGAATCGATCAGATCCTGGCGGCTCAGCGGGCGGGTATCTTCGGTCAAGGCGTCACTCCGACTTGGTGGTAATGCCCGAGGAGAGACACAACCGCCCGTGGCCGGTCAAGCGCGCGCCCGGCCCGGAAGGCCCGCGAAGCCCCGCCTTCCACAGGTTTTTTGGCGGGACGGCCCGAAAATGACGCTCCTGTCATCCCCGGGCGGGCCGGGACCCGCAGCGGCGGGCTGGGCGGCGCGGCGGGCCCGGCCTAGAAGACGGGGAGAGACAGGGAGACAGAGAATGCCGGTTCACCCCCTTCACCGTCGCCAGGGCGCCGCCCGCTGATGCGGGTCCTCGTCGCCGGCCGCACCGGCCAGCTCGCCCTGGCGCTCTCCCGCCGCCTGCCGCGGGACGGGCACGAGGTCACCGCCCTGGAGGCGCCCGAGCTGGACCTGACGGACGCGGCCTCGATCGCCCGCGCCGTGGCCGACACGGCGCCGGAGGTCGTCATCAACGCCGCCGCCTATACGGCGGTGGACCGCGCCGAGGACGAGCGCGACCTGGCCTATGCCATCAATGCGACCGGCGCGGCCCTGCTGGCCGAGGCCGCGGCCCGGCGCGGCCTGCCCTTCGTGCATGTCTCCACCGACTATGTCTTCGACGGGCTGAAGGGCAGCCCCTATGTCGAGACCGACGCCGCCAGCCCGGCCGGTGTCTATGGCGCCTCCAAGCGCGCCGGGGAGGAGGCCGTGCTGGCCGCCAATCCCCGCTCCGCCATCCTGCGCACCGCCTGGGTCTGCAGCGCCGACGGCAACAACTTCCTCAAGACCATGCTGCGCCTCGGCGCCGAGCGGGAGACGCTCAGCGTCGTCGCCGACCAGCACGGCGCGCCCACCTTCGCCGCCGACCTGGCAGAGGCCATCGCCCGGATGCTGCCGCGCCTGGCCGCCGCCGGGGCTGGCGACGAGGCCTTCGGCCTGTTCCACCTGACCGGCGCGCCCTGGACCACCTGGCACGGTTTCGCCGCCGAGATCTTCGCCCAGGCGGCGGAACGCGGCGCCAGGGTGCCGACGCTAAAGGCCATCACCACCGCCGAGTATCCGACCAAGGCGCGGCGCCCGGCCGATGGCCGGCTGGATTGCGGGCGGATCGGCCGGGTGCACGGCATCGAGCCGGCGGACTGGCGCCGCTCGCTGGCCGCCGCGCTGGAGGTGCTGCTGCCCCGCTGAGGCGAGAGGGCCGATTGTGCTTGACGGCGCCGGCGCGGCTTTGCCACCCTGCGCCGCGTCCGCCGAAGCCAGGCAGGAGAGCGCGGCAGGCCCTCGTCAGAGGCGCCATGCCGCCGCCGACGGAGCAACCCCCCAGGAAACTCTCAGGCACCCGGACTGCAGGGCGAGGACGATCTGGAGAGAGGCGGACCGGGCATGGCCCCGGCACCGCCCGCCGAAGGGGATATCCCGGCGCGCCGGGTTAAGCTCTCAGGCACCGTGACAGATGGGGGCAGACGGGCGCGGCCGAGGACCGCACCGCGCTGCCGCGCCATCCTCACGGAGACGGCTCGACCCATGAGCAAGATCGCCATCATCGGCGCCGGGATCACCGGCGTGACCACCGCCTATGCCCTGCTGCAACGCGGCCACCAGGTGGTGCTGCTCGACCGGCACCGCTATGCCGCGATGGAGACCTCCTTCGCCAATGGCGGCCAGCTCTCGGCCAGCAATGCCGAGGTCTGGAACAGCTGGGCGACGGTGCTGAAGGGCATGAAGTGGATGCTGCGGCAGGATGCGCCGCTGCTGCTGAACCCCCGCCCTGGCTGGCACAAGTACAGCTGGATGGGCGAGTTCCTGGGACAGATCCGCCACTACCGCGCCCATACGATCGAGACCACACGCCTGGCCATCGCGGCGCGCAGGCACCTTTTCGACATCGCCGCGCTGGAGGGCATCGACTTCGACCTGGAGCGGCGCGGCATTCTGCACATCTACCGCGACCGGCCGGGCTTCGAGGCGGCGCAGCGCACCAACGCGCTGCTGACCGAGGGCGGGCTCGACCGCCGCGCCGTGACGCCGGAGGAGATGCGCGCCATCGAGCCGGCGCTGCAGGGCACCTATTACGGCGGATTCTTCACGCCCTCGGATTCCACCGGCGACATCCACAGGTTCACCCGCGGCCTGGCCGAGGCCTGCCAGCGCCATGGCGCCCGCTTCGTCGCCGAGGCCGAGGTCAGCCGCATCACCCACACCGCGCGCGGCATCGAGATCGCCTGGGACAAGGCCGGGCGGGGCGTGCCGGGCGGCGTGGAGGTGGTGGACCGCCTCGTGGTCTGCGCCGGCATTGCCAGCCGCCGCTTCGCCGCGCTGCTGGGCGACCGCGTCAACGTCTATCCGGTGAAGGGCTATTCCATCACCGTGCACCTGGACGATGCGCGGAGCCAGGACGCCGCGCCCCAGGTCAGCCTGCTGGACGACGCCACCAAGATCGTCACCAGCCGGCTGGGCCGCGACCGCTTCCGCGTCGCCGGCACGGCCGAGTTCAACGGCGAGAACCGCGACATCCGCGCCGACCGCGTCCGGCCCCTGGTCGATTGGGTGCGCGACCTCTTCCCCGAGGTCAGCACGGCGCGCTGCGTCCCCTGGGCGGGGCTGCGCCCGATGACGCCGGGCATGATGCCGCGCATCGGCCGCGGCAGTCGTCCGGGCGTCTTCTACAACACCGGCCATGGCCATCTCGGCTGGACCCTCTCCGCCGCGACGGCGCAGATGGTGGCCGAGGCGATCGGCGAGGAGGCGCGGCGCAACATCGCCGCCTGAGGCGGCCGGGCCGCGTCTCGCGGGATTGTGAGGCACGCCGGACTCCTCCGTGACTCCTGAGCCGAATCAATCGCTTGACGCGTCTCGTGACCGTCCCGCTAGCCTGCGGCGCATGAGCCTTCCTGTCCTCGCGGCGGCGCCCGACCCCACCACGCCGCTCTACTACGCGCATGGCTATGCGCTGCATCTCCTCTGCGCCTGCGGCCAGGAGGCCTGGCCGACGGTGGAGGAGATCGCGCTCTCGCGGCGTTTCGCCCGCGACACCCGCCTGGCCGACCTGCCGCGCCGCCTGCCCTGCGCGGGTTGCGGCGCGACGCCGGAGCTTCGGGCGGTCCTGCCGGCCCCCCGGGCGGGACAGGGCGGGCGCTAGCACCGGCGGCGGCTTCACGCCCGGCGCCCTTCGGCGCACTCTGCCGCCTCACCGGGAAGGAGCACGGCGATGCGGGGCATGGTGGTGGCGGCGCAGCCGGAAGCGGTGGAGGCCGGGGTCGAGGTGCTGCGGCGCGGCGGCAACGCCGTGGATGCCGCGATCGCCTGCGCCTTCAGCCAGGGCGTCGTCGATCCGCAGATGTGCGGCATCGGCGGCTTCGGCGCCATGCAGCTCTGCCTGCCGCGCCAGGGCGTGCACACGGTGCTGGAATTCTTCTGCCGCGCTCCGCTCGCCGCCACGCCCACGATGTGGACGGAGAAGTTCATCGGCCAGTCGCGCGACGGCTTCGTCTTCCTGCTCTCCGACCAGGGCAACGATCTCGGCCACGGCGCCATCGGAACGCCGGGCAATGTCGCGGGCTATTGCGAGGCGCTGTCGCGCTTCGGGACGATGCCGCTGGCCGAGGTGATGGCGCCGGCCATCGCCCAGGCGCATCGCGGCGTACTGGTGCGGCCCTACATGCACTACTACTGGACCATCGACCACGGCGGCGACGGCCAGGTGAATGTCGAGGACAAGCTGCGCTTCAGCACGGAGGGGCGGCAGGTCTATTTTCGGCCGGACGGGCGGCTGAAGCGCCCCGGCGAGACGCTGCGCAACCCCGGGATGGCGCGCACGCTGGAGCGCATCGCCGCCGGCGGCGCGGAAGAGTTCTATCGCGGCGCCCTGGCGCGCGAGATGGTCTCGGACATCCAGGCGGGCGGCGGGCTGATCACCCTGGAGGATCTGGCCGCCTATCGCGTGCGGGAGAAGGCGCCCGTCTGGGGTCGTTACCGCGGCCTACGCATCGCCTCCAACCCGCCGCCCGCCGGCGGCGCCTCGCTGATCGAGCTGCTGCAGATCCTCGGGCATTTCGAGCTCGGCGCGCTCGGCCATGGCAGCACGGAGCACCTGCGCCTGCTGGCCGAGGCGATGAAGTGGATGACCATCGACAGGGACGCCCATATGGGCGACCCCGACTTCGTCGACGTGCCGCTCGGCCGGCTGCTCTCGCCGGAGCACGCCGCCCTGCTCGCCGGCCGCATCCGCGCCGGCGAGGTGGCGCATGTCGAGCGCGCCGGGGAGCCCCTGGACCCGCCGGACACCACCGTGGTCTGCGTCGTCGATGCCGAGGGCAACGCCGTCTCGCTGACGCACACGCTGGGCATCCCCTCGGGCGTCATCACGCCGGGGCTGGGCTTCATGTACAATGGCTGCATGAGCGGCTTCGACCCGCGCCCCGGCCGCGCCGCCTCCATCGCGCCGGGCAAGAGCCGCGGCAGCGCCATGGCGCCGACGATCCTCTTCGAGGGCGAGGCCCCGGTCATGGTGCTGGCCGCGCCGGGCGGCACCTACATCGTCCCGGCCCTGGCCCAGGCGATCATGAACGTGGTGGATTTCGGCATGGGCATGGCCGAGGCCGTGGCGGCGCCGCGCATCGTCGCGCTGTCCGACACCATCGACCTCTGCAACCGCATCCCGCACGGCACCGAGGCGGCGTTGCGGGCCATGGGCTATCCCACGGCGCGCTCCTACCAGAGCCACGCCTTCGGCGCGCCGCATGGCCTGCTGCTGCGCGACGGCCGCTGGGAAGGCGGCGCCGACCCGCAGCGGGACGGGATGGCGATGGCGGCCTGAGCCGGACGGAAGCGCCGCCTCAGCCGCGGCGCGGCCCATCCTGGGCCGGATCGGTGCTCACCCAGTAGGTGCCCTCGAACGGCACGGCCGAGAAGCGGCGGTTGATCTCCTCCAGCGTCGCGGCGGGATCGAGATCGGCGAAGAGGTCCGGCCGCCCCCAGCGGGCCACCGCCTCGGCGGCGACCATGCCGATCGGGCTGCCGGTGAAGAAGTTCCACAGCCCGTGCAGCCGCCCGTCGCGCACCGCGCCGAGGCTGCGCCATTCCGCCTCGCGCGCCAGCCGGGCCAGGCTCTCCCGCGCCACGGCCGCCGGCACGCCGCTGCCCAGGGCCAGGCCGCCGTCCCGGCCATCGCCGGACAGCGCCAGGCCGGTGCCGATCACCAGATCCGGCCGCATCGCCAGCACCTGCTCCAGCCCGGTCAGGCCGCCATCCGCCAGCCCGGCCTGGCCCTCGGTCGCGTTGCGCAGCCCGGCGGGCGCCAGGTACTCGCCGCCGCCCGAGGCGCCGGCCACCCAGCAGCAGGGCCAGCGGCCGGGGAAGGCGGTCAGCAGGGCCAGGGGCCCCGGCGGGCGGCCGGCAACGCGCTCGCGGAGACGGGCCAGCCGCGCCTCGTGCAGGGCGACGAATTCCGCCGCGGCCTCGCGCCGGTCCAGCACCTCGCCCAGCAGGCGGATGCTGGGGCCGACATTCTCCAGCGGCCTGCGGAAGACATCGATGAACAGCACCGGGATGCCGGCGGTCTCCAGCAGCGCCAGCTCCTGCGCCGAATCGTCGCGCCGCCTCTGCCACGCGCCGAGGATGACGAGATCCGGCCGCAGCGAGAGCACGCGCTCCAGCGAGAAGGCCTGCCCCACCCCGCCCGTCACCTCCGGCACCGTGGCCAGCGCCGGGAAGCGGCGCAGCCAGGCCTCGTGGCTCCGCGGGTCGGCCTGGCGCAGATCACCGCCCATGCCGGCCAGCAGCGAGACCGGATCGGGGTGCAGAAGCCCCATGGCCAGGAGCTGGAAGCTCTCGCCCAGCAGGATGGCCCGTGGCGGCGCCTTCAGCGTCACGGTCCTCCCCGCCATGTCGGTGACGCGCCGCGGCCAGGCGGGCTGCGCCGCGGCGCGGATCGCCGGCAGCACCAACGGCGTGGCCAGGAGCGAGAGGAAGCCGGCGCGGGTGAGGCGCACGGATCAGCCCAGCCCGTTCCTGACGAAGCGGCCACCGCGCAGGATGGCGCGCAACGCCGCCTCCCGCTGCAGCAGCGCCGGGTCGCGGTAGGGATCGCCCTCGACCACCAGCAGGTCGGCATGGGCGCCGGGGGCGATGACGCCGATCTCCCCCTCCATCCGCAGCAGCCGCGCCGCGACGGTGGTGGCCGAGGCGATGATCTCGGCCGCCGGAAGCACCCGGGCGCGGATCTCGAACTCCATCGACTGGTGCCGGTGCAGCCCGCCCAGCAGGTCGGTGCCGAAGGCCATGGGCAGGCCGGCGCGGCGCATGATGTCGAGCGATTCGAGGCCCGAGCGCCGCACCGTCTCGATCTTGGCGACCGATTCCGGCTTCAGCCCCATGGCCGCGCCCTCCATCGCCAGGGCCTCGTAGGTGACCAGCGTTGGCACCGCGATCGCCCCGGCCGCCGCCGCCTGCGCCGCCGTCTCGGCGGTGATCAGGTTGCAGTGCTCCAGGGAATGGACCCCGCATTCCACCGCCCGGCGGATCGCCACGTCGGTGTAGAGATGCGCCGAGACATAGGTTCCGAAATTCTCCGCCTCCTCGACCACCGCGCGGATCTCCTCGCGCGAGAAGCCGAGGGCGTGGATCGGGTCGCTCGGCGAGGCGACGCCGCCATTGGCCATGATCTTGATGAAGCGGGCCCCCGCCTTCAGCTCCTCGCGCGCGGCGCGGCGCACGGCGTCCACGCCGTCGCAGAGGCGGCCGAGCGCGCCGACCCGTTCGGAGAAGATGCCGGGCCGGTCGTCGAAGGGGCTGCGCAGGTCGGAATGCCCGCCGGTCTGGCTCAGCGCCTTGCCGCAGACGACGAGGCGCGGGCCCTCCACCAGCCCCTCCTCGACCGCGATGGCCAGGCCGGCATCAGCGCCGCCCACGTCGCGCACCGTGGTGAAGCCGCGCATCAGCATGCCGCGCATCACCGCCCCGGCGCGGAAGGCCGCCAGCGAGGAGGGCTGCATGGCATTGGCGCCCAGATCGACCATGGCGGCGATGACGTGGACATGCGCGTCGATCAGGCCGGGCATCAGCGTGAGGCCATCGAGGTCCAGGCGCGTCGCCGAGGCGCTGTGGATCGGGCGGTCCGACACCTCGCGCACCCGGCCGCCCTCGACCAGCACGGAGAAGCCGTCCAGCAGCCGGTCCCGCGCCGGGTCCAGCAGGCGTCCGCCGGTGAAGAGGAAGGATTCCATCGCGCTGCTCCATGCTCGCCGGCGTGGCCGGCGGCCCGCCTCTTGCTTCCTCCTCTAGGCACTTCAGCAGGGAGCGTGAAGATGGCTTTGTCACGTCGCGGACTCATGGCCGCCGGGGCCAGCGGATTGATCGGCGGCGGGTTGGGCCTGCCCATCCCGGGCGCAGTCCGCGCCGCGCATGCCCAGGCGCCGGGCACGAGCGGCGGCACCATCCGCTACGGCATCTCGATGGCCGACATCCCGCAGACCACCGGCCAGCCGGACCGCGGCGCCGGCGCCTACCAGTTCACCGGTCACACGATCTACGATCCGCTGGTGGCCTGGGAGATGGATGTCGCCGAGCGTCCCGGCAAGCTGGTGCCCGGCCTCGCCACCTCCTGGGAGACCGATCCCGCCGACCGGACGAAGTGGATCTTCCGGCTGCGCCCGGGCGTCACCTTCCATGACGGCAGCGCCTTCGACGCCGATGCGGTGATCTGGAACTTCGAGAAGGTGATGAACAGCCAGGCGCCGCACTTCGACAACCGCCAGGCGGCGCAGGTGCGGCCGCGCCTGCCCTCCGTCGCGGCGTGGCGGAAGCTGGACGCCATGACGGTCGAGGTCACCACCAAGGCGGTGGACAGCCTCTTCCCCTACCAGCTGCTGTGGTTCCTGATCTCCTCCCCCGCGCAGTACGAGAAGCTCGGGCGGAGCTGGGAGAAATTCGCCTTCGAGCCCTCCGGCACCGGCCCCTTCCGGCTGGCGAAGCTGGTGCCCCGCGCCAGCGCCGAGCTGGTGCGGCATGACGGATACTGGAACCCGGCCCGCCGGGCCAAGGCGGAGCGCATCATCCTGCTCTGCGCGCCGGATGCCGTCTCGCGCACCAACGCGCTGATCGGCGGGCAGTTCGACATGATCGAGACCCCCGCGCCCGACATGGTGCCGCAGCTGCGCGCCTCCGGCTCGCGCATCGTCGAGAACGTCACGCCGCATGTCTGGAACTACCATCTCTCGCTGCTGGAGGGCTCGCCCTGGCGCGACATCCGCCTTCGCAAGGCGGCCAACCTCGCCATCAACCGCGAGGAGGTGGTGGCGCTGATGAACGGCCTGGCCAAGCCGGCGGTGGGCGTGGTGGACCCCTCCTCCCCCTGGTTCGGCAAGCCGGGATTCGAGGTGAAGTACGACCCCGACGCCGCGCGCAAGCTGGTGGCCGAGGCCGGCTACGGCCCGCGCAACCCGCTGAGGACAAAGTTCCTGGTGGCGACCGGCGGCTCGGGGCAGATGCTCTCCATGCCGATCAACGAATACTGCCAGCAGTCGCTGCGCGAGGTCGGGCTGGAGATCGAGCTGGTGCCGGTGGAGCTGGAGGTGCTCTACACCTGCTGGCGCCAGGGCGCCGCGGGGGAGCTGGCGAAGCGCAACGCCGTCACCGCCAACAATGTCGCCTATGTCACCTCCGACCCGCTCTACGCGCTGATCCGCTTCTTCCATTCGAAGCAGGTCGCGCCGACGGGGGTGAACTGGAGCCACTTCAGCGACGCGGAGGTGGACCGGCTGATCGACCAGGCGGTGACCAGCTTCGACACCGCCGAGCAGGACCGGCTGATGGCCGAGGTGCACCAGCGCGTGGTGGACGAGGCGTTGCTGGTCTTCGTCGTGCACGACACCAACCCGCACGCGATGACCCGCAAGGTCGCCGGCTACACCCAGGCGCAGCACTGGTTCCAGGACCTGACGACGCTGGCCTGAGGCGCCGCCGGGAGGGCCGCGCCCCTCCCGGCCCCGCCGCTCACAGCGGCGGGCGCCGCTCCATCCAGCCCGCCGCCTGCTCATAGGCCTGGGCAACGCGCAGCAGCATCGCCTCGTCATGGTTGCGCCCGACGAGCTGCACCGAGAGGGGCAGGCCATTGGCCGCGAAGCCGGCCGGCACGGCGAGGGCCGGATGACCCGTCGCGTTGAACGGGCCGGTCAGGGGATGCTGCCAGCGGAACGGGCCCTCATCCACCGCATCGACCCGCGGCGCGGCCGCGGCGATGTCGGGGCAGAGGATGGCGTCGCAGCCGGCGAGCACGGCATCGACCTCCGCCGCGATCATCCGCCGCAGCCGCTGCGCCTGCACGTAATGCGGCCCGGTCACGAAGGCGCCGACCATCAGCCGCTCCCGCGTCACGCGGCCATAATCCTGCGGCCGCTCGCGCAGGTCCCGCTGGTGGATGGCGAAGCCCTCGGCCAGCAGGATGACCTGCAGGCAGGCATCCATCACCCGTCGCGGCGGCAGCCTCACCTCGACGATCTCGGCGCCGAGCAGGGCGAGCAGCTCGGCGGCGGCGGATAGCGCCGCCGAGGTCTCGGCATCCAGCAGCGCCTCCTCGTTGAAGCGCGGGGCGATGCCGATGCGCAGGCCGGCGACACCGGCCCGCAGCTCGCGCAGATAGTCGCCGGGCGGCACCGGGGCCGAGGCCGGGTCGCGCGGATCGTGCCCGGCCAGCACCTGCATGGCCAGGGCGCAGTCCTCCACCGTCCGGGTCAGCGGGCCGGTATGGTCCATGCCGAAGCTCAGTGGCACGACGCCGTGGCGGCTGAGCCGGCCATAGGTCGGCTTCAGGCCGACCACGCCGCAATAGGCGGCGGGCAGGCGGATCGACCCGCCGGTGTCGCTGCCCATGGCCAGCCCCACCATGCCCGAGGCGACGGCCACGCCGGAGCCGGAGCTGGACCCGCCGGCGAAGTGCTCGACATTCCAGGGGTTGCGCGCGTTCGGCCAGGGCAGTTCGTCGGTCGGGCCGCCGCGGGCGAACTCATGCGTGGACAGCTTGCCGAGCAGGACCATGCCGGCCGCCTCGAGCCGCTCGGTCGCGTCGCTGTCGGCCTCGGCCACATGGCCGCGGCGCAGCCGGGAATGCGCCGTGGTGGGCAGGCCGGCGGCGTCGTAGATGTCCTTCAGCGCGAAGGGGACGCCGTGCAGCGGCCCGCGCCGGCGGCCGGCACGGATCTCGGCCTCGGCGCGGCGGGCGGCGGCCAGGGCGCGGTCCGCGGCCAGGGTGACGAAGGCATGCAGCCTGCCGTCGAGCGCGGCGATGCGCGCCAGCGCCGCCTCGGTCAGGGCGGTCGGGGATTCACCGGCGGCGATGCGCGCCGAGGCCTCGGCGAGGCCCGGGACCGGCGGCGGAAGGGCGGCGCTCACGACCGCCCCGCCGCCCGCCCGGCGCCCGGCGCCGCCGGCGTGAAGACGGCCGCCGGCTCGGCCGCGTAGGGGTAGGGCTCGTCCAGCACCGAGGCCAGCTCGGCATAGGCCAGATAGGCTTCGTACATGGCCGGCTCACGTTCGGGCGGGACGCTGATCCCGGCCCGCGCGAGGCAGGCCCTGAACTCGGCACGCAGATCCTGAGGCATCGTTCGTTCTCTCCAGTCGGGCGCCGCGGCGATCAGCCCATGCGGATCGGCGTCAGGTCCTGGAACCAGGACTGCGCCTGCACGAAGCCCTGCACCCTGGGGCTGATCGCCCGGGGATTGAGGTCGTGCGCGGCGAAGAGGAACAGCGCCTCGTCGACGATCTTCTCATGGACCCTGGCCAGCAGCGCGTCCTGCTTCGCCGCGTCGAAGGTGTTGTAGACCTCGGTGAACAGGGCATCGAAGGCGGGATCGTTGAACCAGCCCCAGTTGACGCCGCGCGGCGCGTGCAGATCCGATTTCAGCAGGCGGATGAAGGCGCTGTAGGGGTCGAAGGCGGCGTAGGAGAAGTTGATGCCGGTGCAGCCGCGCACATTGGGGCCCTTGGCGCCGCCCTGCCAGATGGTGATCAGCGTGTTCCAGTCGAAGACCTCGAAGCTGATGTCGAAATAGGCCTCCTTCAGCGCCTGCTGGATGTACTCGTTCATGGGCAGCGGCTGCATCTGGCCGGAGCCCGAGGAGGAGATGCCGATCCGGGTGCGCAGCGGGTTGGCGGCGCTGAAGCCGGCCTCGCCCATCAGCTTGCGCGCCTGCGGGAGGTCATGGACCAGCTTGAAGGACGGGTTGCCGGCCCAGGGGTTGCCCGGCGGCACCAGCCCGTTGCCCTCGATCATCAGCCCGCCCAGCAGTTCCTTCAGCTCCGCGCGGTTCAGCGCCAGGTTGGCCGCCTTGCGCACGCGGATGTCGCGCCACGGCGAGCCCTCGACCATCGAGAGGTGCCAGGTCCAGTTGTGCGGATAGGCATTGGTGATGATCCGGAAGTTGGCCGCCCTGAGGCTGTCCAGCGCATCCGGCGGCGGCGCCTCGATGAAGTCGACCTGTCCGGAGCGCAGCGCGGCGACGCGGGTATTGGCCTCGGGCAGCGGCAGCAGGGTCAGCCGCGCCGACTTCGCCACGCGCGCCTTGTCCCAGTACTCGTCGAAGCGGGCCAGCTCCGCCCGCTCACGCACGCTGAAGCTGGTGAGCTTCCACGGGCCGGTGCCCACCGCCTTCAGCAGGTAGTTGTCCCAGTTGCTGCCGGCCGCCTCCCAGGCGCCCTTGTGCACCACGCCGAGCCAGGTCAGCGCGTAGGGGATGGTGCTGTCGGGGATCGAGGTCTCCAGCCAGAAGCGGCCATCCTCCCCGGCGCCCCAGCGCGCGAGCGTCGGGAAGCGGGGCGTCACCTGGGCGGAGGCGCGGGCGTCGAACCAGGGCGCGTCGCGCTTGAAGGCGCGGTCGAAGGTGAAGACCAGATCCTCGACCGTCAGCACATGGCCGTCATGGAACGGCACGCCCTGCCGCAGGGTGAAGAGCCAGCGCTTCGGGTCGCCGGGATCGACGGCCCATTCCGTCGCGAGGCCGGGCTTCAGCGTGGCCGCCTTGTCGGACTGCGAGAGATCCCACATCACGAGCTGGTCGTAGAGGGTGATGCCCATGAAGCGCTGCCCCTCGCCGCCCTGGTCGGGGCAGCCGTTGGAGAGCGGCACGGCCGAGGCCGTCATGCCGACGCGCAGATGGCCGCCCGGCGCCTGGGCCAGGGCCGGGTCCCAGCCGATGGCGGCGGGACCCATCCAGGCCGGCAGGGCGGCGGCGGCAGCGGCGGCGGAAGCGCGGAACAGGCCGCGGCGGTCGAGGGAGAAGGTCATGTCCGGCTCCGGGAGGCGGGGTTCAGGAACGCACGTCCATGGCCGAGCGAAGCCCGTCGCTGACCAGGTTGAAGCAGATGCTGGTGGCGAAGATGCAGAGGCCCGGCAGCATGGCGATCAGCGGCTGGCTGTAGATCGCGGTCCGCAGCGTGTTCAGCATCAGCCCCCATTCGGCCTCCGGCGGGCGGGTGCCGAGGCCGAGGAAGGAGAGGCCCGAGGCCAGGATCATCGAGACGCTGATCAGGCTCGTGGCATAGACGAAGATCGGGCCCAGGACGTTGGGCAGGACATGCACCCGCACCACCGTCAGCGCGCCGGCGCCGCTGGCCCGCGCCGATTCCACGTAGTCGAGGTTGCGCACGGCGGTGGTGGTGGTCTCGGAGACGCGGATGATCTGCGGGATGAAGACCAGCGTCAGCGACAGCATGGCGTTGGAGATGCCCGGCCCCAGCGCGCCGCTGATGGCGACGGCCAGCAGCACCGAGGGGAAGGCGTAGAACACGTCGGTCGTGCGCATGATCAGCATGTTCACCCAGCCCCCGGCGAAGCCCGCGACGATGCCGAGCAGGCCGCCGATGCCGAAGGCGATGATCACCGGGGTGATGCCGAGGAACCAGGAGAGCCGGCCGCCATAGAGCAGGCGTGTCAGCATGTCGCGGCCCAGCTCGTCGGTGCCGAGGGGGTAGCGCCCGTCCTGGAACCAGACCGGCTTCAGGCGGCGGATCATGCTGGTCTGGTAGGGGTCGTGCGGCGCGATCCAGGGGGCGAGCAGGATCGCCGCCAGCATCAGCAGCAGGATGGCGCCGCAGACCAGCGTCACCGGATCGCGCGAGAGGCGCTTCATCACCCCGGCCCAGTAGCCCTTGCTGCGGGCCGGCGCGGCGGGCGTTGCGAGAAGGGTGGGGTTGTTGGCCACGGCGCTGTTCATGTGCGGCGGATCCGGGGATCGAGCGCGGTCTGCAGCAGATCGACCGCGAGGTTGAGCACCACGAAGAAGAGGGCGAGCACCAGGATCGTGCCCTGCAGCACGGGGATGTCGCGCTGGAAGATGGCGCTGTTCAGCAGGAAGCCGGTGCCGGGCCAGGAGAAGACGGTCTCGACCAGGATGGAGCCGCCCATCAGGTAGCCGAGCTGGAGGCCCATGATGGCCAGCACGCTGGGCGCCGCGTTCTTCACCACGTGGCGCACGACGCCGCCCCGGCGCAGCCCCTTGCCGCGCAGCGTGGTGATGAAGTCCTGGTTCAGGATCTCGACCACCGTGCCACGCACGGCGCGGGTGACGATGCCCATCGGGATGACGCTCAGCGTCAGCGCCGGCAGCACCAGGAACTGGATGTGCTGCCAGTCCCAGGCCCAGGAGGCCGAACCGCCCGGCCCCGCCCCCATCGCCGGCAGCGCGTTCAGCATGACGCTGAACACCACCACCATGACCATGCCGAGCCAGTAGTGCGGCACCGAGACGCCGGCCGAGGCGAAGGCCACCGCCAGCTTGTCCACCCAGGTGCCGCGGAAGGCGGCGGCGAGCGTGCCGAAGGCGGTGCCGGCGAGGAAGCCGATGCCGGCCGCGGCCAGCGCCAGCATCAGCGTGTTGCCGACGGCGGCGTAGAGATCCTCCGAGACGCTGCGGCCGGTGGCCAGCGAGCGGCCGAGATCGCCCTGCAGCACATGCCAGAGCCAGAGCACGAACTGCACCGGCAGCGGCTTGTCGAGCCCGTATTCGCGGCGGATCTGCTCGACCACGGCGGCCGGGGCGTCGGCGGGGACGATGGCGTTGACCGGGTCGCCCGGCGCGATATGCACCAACAGGAAGCAGACCAGGCTGACCGAGAGGGCAATCGGCACCGCGTAGAGCAGGCGGCGGAGCAGGTAGAAGAACATGGCCTTCTCCTCAGGCGGCGGCGTGCAGGGCGAGGTCGGGCACCCGTACGCAGCGGGCGGCGCGGCCGGGCTCGGGGCTGCGCCGGGACGGCACCGCGGCCAGGCATTCCTCGGCGGCGAAGGCGCAGCGCGGCGCGAAGGCGCAGCCCTGCGGCAGCCGCTCCAGGTTGGGCGGCGCGCCGGGGATGGTGGTCAGCCGCTGGCCGCGCAGCCCGGCATGCACCGTGGCGCCGAGCAGCCCCTGGGCGTAGGGATGCAGCGGCCCGCGCATCAGCGCCTCGGTCGGCCCCTCCTCGATGAAGCGGCCGGCATACATGACGGCGATGCGGTCGGCGATCTCGCCCGCCACGCCGAGGTCGTGGGTGACGAAGATCACCCCCATGCCCAGCTCCTGCTGCAACTGGCGCAGCAGCAGCAGGATCTGGATCTGCACCGTGGCGTCGAGCGCGGTGGTCGGCTCGTCGGCCAGCAGCAGCTTCGGCCGGCAGGAGAGCGCGATGGCGATCATGGCGCGCTGCCTGAGCCCGCCCGAGAGCTCGTGCGGATAGGCGGCGAGGCGGCGCTTGGCCGAGGGGATCTGCACCAGTTCCAGCAGCTCCAGCGCCCGTGCCTCGGCGGCCGCCCGGCCGACGCCCTCGTGCCGGATCACGGTCTCGGTGATCTGCCGGCCGATGGTGAAGACCGGGTCGAGCGCCGTCATCGGCTCCTGGAAGATCATGGCGACGCTGCTGCCGCGCAGATCGGCCATCGCCGCCTCGGAGGCGCCGATCACATCCCGTCCGGCGACCCTCAGCGTGCCCTTCAGCACGGTGCGGCGCGGCGGGTTCAGGCGCATCAGCGCGCGCAGCGTCACCGACTTGCCGGAACCGCTCTCGCCCAGGATGCACAGGCTCTCGCCCTGGGCCAGGTCGAAGTCGACGCCGTTGACGGCATGCACCGTGGCATCGCGTGAGACGAAGCGGACCTCGAGGTCGCGCACATGGACGAGCGGTGCGGGGGACGCGCTCATGCCGCCGCCTCCAGGGCGGGCGCGCGCGAGTGGCCGCTGCCGGGGACCAGCATCAAGCAGGCCGCCTCTTGGCCGGAGGGCGCCGGGCTGAGCGCCGGCACGCGGCCGGCGCAGAGGTCCTCGGCATATGCGCAGCGGGTGCGGAAGCGGCAGCCGGAGGGCGGGTTGATCGGGTTCGGCGGGTCGCCCGAGAGCGGTGGCTCGGTGCGGCGGCGGCCGGGGATCATCGAGGGCCGGCTGGCCAGCAGCGCGGCGGTGTAGGGATGCGCCGGCGTGTCGTAGATCGCGTCCACGGCGCCGATCTCGGCGACCTGCCCGAGATACATGACCAGCAGCCGGTCCGACATGTACTGCACGACGTTGAGGTCGTGGCTGATGAAGAGATAGGTCAGGCCGAACTGCGCCTTGAGGTCGGTCAGCAGGTTCAGCACCTGCGCCTCGACCGACTTGTCGAGCGCCGAGACGGGCTCGTCGAGGATGATCAGCCGTGGCCGCAGCGCCAGGGCGCGGGCGATGTTTACCCGCTGCCGCTGCCCGCCCGAGAGCTCGTGCGGATAGCGGCGGGCGAAGTTGGCCGGATCGAGCCCGACGGCGGCGAGCAGCTCGCCCGCGCGCGCCAGCGCGTCGCGTCCGGCCAGGCCGTGCACCTTCGGCGCGAAGGCGATGCTCTCCTCGATGGTCAGGCGCGGGTTCAGCGAGGCGTAGCTGTCCTGGAACACCATCTGCACCTGGCGGCGGTATTCCTTCAGCGTCATGCCGCCGGGCCCGACCGTCTGGCCGTCGAAGATCACCTCGCCCGCCGTGGGCCGCATCAGCGCCATGATGAGGCGGGAGGTGGTGGACTTGCCGCAGCCCGATTCTCCCACGATGCCGAGCGTCTCGCCCTTGCGGAGGGAGAAGCTGACGCCGTCCACCGCCTGGACGACGCCGGCACTGCGGCCGAAGAATCCCGATGAGAGGGGGAAATGCTTGGTCAATCCCCGCACCGTCAGCAGCGGCTGGGCGGGGCCGCCGAGATCGGGCATGGGATGCAGGATGGACGGGGTCGTCAGCGGACAGGCCCTCCGGGGCTGCTGGAAGGAGACGGCAATCACCAAGCAGGTTTCGTGCCAGCAGAGGCCATGCCGCCGGAGGAGGACCGCGCCCGGCCGCCCTCGGCTTGCGGCCGGGCAGGACCGGCCATAGCCTGGACCGCCCGCAACGGAGAGACGCCCATGCCTGTCGGATTCCGCATCCTGCCACGCCGTCGCAAAGCGGAATCCCGCTGGATCGAGGCCTTCCGCCCGCTGCCCGTCGCCAATGTCAGCGACGTCATGGCGCGGATGACGGCGGGCGGCCCGCGCCTCCGTCCGATGCATCGCGCCGGTGCCACCGTGCTGGCCGGGCCGGCGCTCACCGTGCGCACGCGGCCGGGCGACAATCTGATGATCCACAAGGCGATCGGCCTGGCGGAGCCGGGTGATGTCATCGTCGTCGATGGCGGCGGCGACCTGACCAACGCGCTGATCGGCGAGCTGATGCTGGGCCAGATGATCTTCCGCAAGCTCGGCGGCATCGTCATCAACGGCGCCATCCGCGACAGCGCCGCCATCGCCGGGCAGGACTTCCCGGTCTATGCCGCCGGCGTCACCCATCGCGGCCCCTACAAGGACGGGCCGGGCGAGATCAACGTGCCGGTCGCGCTGGACGGCATGGTGATCGAGCCGGGCGACCTGATCCTCGGCGATGCCGACGGCCTGCTCTGCGTGCCCTATGCCGAGCTGGAGACGGTGCAGGCGGCGGCGGCGGCCAAGCAGGCGGCCGAGGCGAAGCAGATCGCCGAGATCGAGGCCGGCACCAACGACACGGGCTGGGTGGACGCGGCGCTGCGCCGCCTCGGCTGCGAGGGGCTGGACTGATCACGGCGGCCGGCCCCTCCCGCCGCGCGGCCTGAGGCGGAGCGGCGGCGATGCGCTGGCGCTGGCTGCGCCGGGGCCTGTCGGCCCTGCTGCTGCTGCTGTTGCTCGGCGCCGCCTGGCGCGGCACCGACTGGTATCGCGTGCGCGATCTCGTGCTGTCGGAGGAGCCGCCGCGCCGGGCCGCGCGCCTGGCCCTGCCCGCGCGGGACAGCAGCCTTTCCGTCGACCTGCGCGTGTCCTTCGATCTGCTCCGCCAGGCGGTGGAGCAGCGGCTTCCCGCCTCCTTCAGCCATGCCGGCGAAGGGGAGGACACGCGCTACGACTTCACCCTCCGCCGCACCACGCCGGTCGCCTTCTCCGAGGCCGGCGGGCGGCTGCGCGCCAGCTTCGGCGTCGATGCGCGAGGCACGGCGGGGCTGCGCGGCTGGCTCGCCGACACCGTCGGGCTGGGGCGGAAGAACTTCCAGGCCGCCGCCAGGGTGCAGGCGGATCTCGGCCTGCGCCTGGACCAGGGCTGGTGCCCGCATGTCGCCATGGACATCGCCTATGACTGGACCGAGGCGCCGCGGCTGGAGGTGATCGGCGGTGTCTGGATGGGGGTCGAGGGGCAGTTGCGCACCGCCGTCGATGCCGCCCTGCGCGAGCTTCCCGCGCAGCTGCACGGGCTGATCCCCTGCGAGCGGGTCCGCGCCGAGGTGGCGCAGCTCTGGCGGCGCCAGGAGATTCCGCTGCAGCTGCCCGCCGCGCCGCCGCTTTTCGTGCAGATCGAGCCGGTCTCCCTCGGCACGCCCGGTCTCGTCGTCGCGGCGGACCATCTGCGGCTGCCGCTGTCGCTCCGTGCCCGCACCGCCGTCACCGACACGGCGCAGAAGGCCGCCCCCGCCCCGCCGTTGCCGCCGCTGCGCGACCTGCCGCCGGAGGCGAGCCGCCTGCGCCTCGCCATCCCCGTGCGCGCCGGCTACGACATGGTGCGCGACTGGATGATGCGGGAGTTCGGCGGGCGCGATTACCCGCTGGATGTCGCCGGATGGACCGTCCGGCTGCAGATCCGCGACATCTTCCTCTACCCCAGCGATCCCGGGCTGGCGCTGGCCGTCCGCTTCTCGGCCAGGACGCCCGGCGGCTGGCTCGACACCTCAGGCCGGGTGATCTTCTGGGCCCGCCCGGTGCTGGAGCAGGGCGGCACGCGGCTGCGCCTGACCGAGCTGCGCTTCGCCCGCGAGCTGGACAACCTCGTCTGGTCCATCGCCAGCGCCGCCTTCGAGGAGCGGATCCGCGCCCGGCTGAGCGAACTGGCGGTCTACGACTTCGCGCCGCTGATGGCCGAGGGTCTGGCCCGGCTGCGCCGGAGCCTGGACGATCCGGCGCTGACCGCCGGCCTGCGCCTGGAGGTCGCGAGGCCCCGGCTGCGGCTGGAGCGGATCGTGGCGGAGGAGGACGCCCTGGCGGTGCTGGGGGCGGCGGAGGCGGAGGTGGCGGCGGAGCTGGCCATCCTGCCGGAGGGGGGCTAGGCCGGCCCGCCGGACCGCGGCGGGAGGCCGGACACCGCCCTGGAATGTTCTGTTTTCAAGGCTCTTCCTCCGGCCGGCTGGCAAGGTTCACAGGGACGCCGCCGCCCGGCCCGCTTGCCCCTACCCACCGGCCGGGCCTAATCACACGCCCCTGCCCCGCCGCCGCAGGAGGATCCATGCGCAACGACCCGATGTCCCTCGCCACCCTGTCGGCCGAGGTCGAAGCCAGGAGCCCCGCCTTCGCCGCCATGGCCGACCGGATCTGGGGCCATGCCGAGCTGCGCTTCCAGGAGCACCGCTCGATCGAGGAGCAGATCGCCCTGCTGGAGGCGGAAGGCTTCCGCGTCACCCGCAATCTCGGCGGCATCCCGACCGCCTTCATGGCCGAGGCCGGCTCCGGCGGCCCGGTCCTGGGCTTCCTCGGCGAGTTCGACGCCCTGGCCGGGCTGAGCCAGGAGGCCGGCATCGCCGAGCAGAAGGCGGTGACGCCCGGCGCCACAGGCCATGGCTGCGGCCACAACCTGCTCGGCGCCGGGGCCATGCTGGCCGCCGTCGCGGCGCGCGATGCCCTGGCGGCGCAGGGCCTGCCGGGCACGGTGCGCTACTACGGCTGCCCCGGCGAGGAGGGCGGCTCGGGCAAGACCTTTATGGCCCGCGCCGGCGCCTTCGACGACCTCGACGCCGCCGTCTCCTGGCATCCGGGCGTGGTCAGCAGCGTCATGTCCTCCCGCTCGCTGGCCAACTTCCAGGTCTACTTCCGCTTCCACGGCCGCGCCTCGCACGCCGCCGGCTCGCCCTGGCTGGGCCGCTCGGCGCTCGATGCCGTGGAGATCATGAATGTCGGCGTGAACTATCTGCGCGAGCACATGCCGCTCGACTGCCGCGTGCACTACGCCATCACCAACAGCGGCGGCAATTCGCCCAATGTGGTGCAGGCCGAGGCGGAGGTGCTCTACCTGATCCGCGGACCGCGCGTGAAGGAGGCGCAGGCGCTGTTCGAGCGGGTGAAGGCCTGCGCGGAGGGCGCCGCCATCATGACGGGCACCCGCATGAGCCTGGAGATCGACAAGGCCTGCTCCGACACCATCCCCAACACGGCGCTGGAGATGCGGATGTTCGAGAATCTCGCCGCCCTCGGCGCCCCCGCCTTCGACGAGGCCGACCTCGCCTATGCCCGCGACATCCGCCGCACGCTGAGCGAGGAGGACATCGCCGACAGCATCGGCGCCGTCGGCGCGCCGGAGGCGGTGGGCGGACAGCCGCTGCACCAGGGCGTGCTGCATTTCGACGGCCAGTCGCGGCCCGGGAACGGCTCGACCGATGTCGGCGACGTCAGCCAGATCGTGCCGACGGTCCAGTGCTGGGGCGCCACCTGGGCGGTCGGCACGCCCTTCCACACCTGGCAGGCCGTGGCCCAGGGCAAGAGCCCGCATGCGCACAAGGGCATGGTGCAGGCGGCCAAGGCCATGGCGGCGACGGCGCTCGACGCCTTCCGCGACCCGGAGCTGCTGGCCCGCGCCAAGGCCGAGCTGCGGGAGCGCACCGGCGGCAGGCCCTATGCCTGCCCGATCCCGGCCGAGGTGCTGCCGCCGCCGCTGCGCGCGCCGCGGGCGTGACGGCCTGACCTATCCCGCCTTGGCCTATCCCGCGTCGGCCTATCCCGCATCGGCCTATCCCGCGCATGCCGCGAGATAGATCCGGGCCAGGGCCTCGATCCCCGTCTGGTCCTCCGGCGTGAAGCGGGCGGGGCGCGGGCTGTCGAGGTCGATCACGCCCAGCACGGCGCCGTCCCGCAGCAGCGGCACCACCAGCTCGGAGCGCGAGGCCGCGTCGCAGGCGATGTGGCCGGGAAAGGCGTGCACATCCTCGACCAGCACGCTCTCCCGCCGCACCACGGCGGCGCCGCAGACGCCGCGCCCGACCGGGATGCGGACGCAGGCGGGCTTGCCCTGGAAGGGGCCGAGCACCAGCATCCCGTCCCGCATGAGGTAGAAGCCGGCCCAGTTGAGGTCGGGCAGGCTGTGGAACAGCAGGGCGGACATGTTGGCGGCATTGGCCACCGGGTCCCGCTCGCCCCGCAACAGGGCCTCCAGCTGCACCGCCAGCTCGCGGTAGAGCCCGGGCTTGTCGGTGCTGGTCAGGGTCGCGGCCTCGAACATGTCTGTCGCCTCCTCGTTTCCGGCTGATGCGGCGGCCGCGATATAGGCGGCCCGCCCGCCGCGGCCAATGTTCCCCGCTCAGCCGGGGCGGAGGCCGGACAGCTCGCCCAGCCGCTCCGCGGCCACGCGGTTGCTCTCCGCCTCGATGGCCCGGTAGTGACGGATCACCGTCTCGCCCGCCGGTGTCAGCCGCGCGCCGCCGCCCCGGGCGCCGCCCGTCGCGGTCTCCACCACCGGCCGGCCAACGGCCTGGTTCAGCGCCTCCACCAGCTCCCAGGCGCGGCGATAGGACATGCGCAGGGCGCGCCCGGCCCCCGAGATCGAGCCGTTGCGGCCGATCTCTTCCAGCAGACGCACCTTGCCCGGGCCGATCCGCCTGCCGCCGCCCAGATCCAGGCGGATGCTCAGGCGCGGCGCTTCCTCGGCGCCGTCGGCGGCGGCAGGGCGGAGACGGGGCATGGCGGCAACTCCATCACGCCCTCGCGGCGGGCGCAATCGTAGCTCTCCGCCGTCTCGGCCACGCTGCCGAAGCCGTGCCGGCGCAACAGCCCCTGCCCCTCCGGCGAGAGAATGAAGAAGGAGAGCCACGCCGCCTCGGGCCGGCCGGAGAGCAGGGCCAGCGCGAAGTCGGTGGTGGCGGCGAGATCGGCCGGCAGGTCCAGCACCCTGGCGCCCGGGCAGGCGGCCAGCGTGACGGCGGCACCGCAGCGCAGGCCGAGGACCAGATCGAAGCGGCCGGTGCGCAGGCCCCGACCCAGGCCGCGCCCGGTGCCGGCGAGATGCGGCAGCGGCAGCGCCCGCGCCTCGGTCGCCGCCCGGGCGCCGGGTGCGAGCAGCTCCGCCCGGTCCAGGACGCCGCCGGCCAGGGCGGCGCCATCGGCGGCGACGGCGAGACCGAGCCGCAGCCCCGGGTCCAGCAGCAGATCCAGCGCGGGGCGTGGCCGGTCCAGCAGGCCGGGCCGCAGATAGAGGCAGGGCAGGCCGCGGGCGAAGACCACGGCGGGCGCCGTCGATCCCGGCCGCGTCGCCGCCCGCGCCCGGGCCAGGCCGGCCACGGCGATGAGATCCGGTGCCGGGTAGATGTCGAGGCGATGGCGCATATCCTGCGGCGGGGTCGAAACGACCCGCGCCGGCGCGCGATGCGTCGTGGTGAAGGCCCCGGCGATCTCGCCCAGGACGGTCTCCAGCCCCTCCTGCGCCAGCAGCGTAACCTCGTTCCCCATGCGGGCGCCCTCACTCCGATGCCGGGCCGCCTGCCTCCGGGGTGGTGGCGCTGAAGGCGACGGACTTGACCAGCGCCCAGACGGGCATCCCCGGCACAAGCGCGAGTCTTACGATAGCATCTCTCGTTATGCGGGAAAGTATCCGCGTGTCACCGACCTTCAGTCGCAGCATGATTTCCGCCGGGCGAGGGCTCTCGATGGCCTCGATCTCCGCCGGAAGGATGTTCTGCACGGAGAGGCCGGCCGGCCTTTGCGTGGCGATCGAGACGTCCCGCGCCCGCATGCGGAGCCGCAGGGCGGAACCGGGCGCGGCGGCCAGCAGCGACACCAGCAGCGTGCCCCCGGCGAAGGACAGGCGGCTCAGCCCCCGGTCCGGCAGGTGCTCCAGCACCGTGCAGGCCAGCACCGCCCCGGCATCGCGGCGCAGGGCGAGCAGTGGCAGGTCGGTCCGGAGGGAAAGCGCCTCCGGCGTGTCCTCGGCCAGGACGCGGCCGGCCTGCATCAGCACCATGCGGTCCGCCAGATGGTCCACCTCCTCCAGCGCGTGGGTGACGTAGAGGAGGGGGATGCGCAACCGCTGCCGCAGGCGGGCGAGGAAGGGGAGCAACTCCGCCTTGCGGCCGGCGTCCAGCGCCGCCATCGGCTCGTCCATCAGCAGCAGCCGGGGCCGCGCCAGCAGGGCCCGGCCCAGCGCCACCCGCTGCCGCTCGCCGCCCGAGAGCGCCGCGGGGCGGCGGCCCAGCAGGGGCTCGATGCCGAGCAGGGCCACCACCTCCCCGAAGCCCGGCTCCTCCCCCTCCGCCTCGCGCGGCGCCCGGCGCTGGCCGTAGCGCAGGTTGCCCTCCACCGAGAGATGCGGGAACAGCCGGGCATCCTGGAACACCACGCCGCAGCGCCGCTTCTCCGGCGGCAGCACCCGGCGCGCGGCGCTGTCGAGCAGCACCGTCGCGCCCAGCCGGATGCGGCCGGCATCGGGGCGCAGCAGGCCGGCGACGGCGGCCAGCACGGTCGACTTGCCGCAGCCCGAGGGGCCGAACAGCGCCGTCACCCGGCCGGCGGGCGCGGTGAAGGCGGCGTCCAGCGCGAAGCCCGCGCTCCCCCCGCCGTCTGGAAAACGATGCCGCAGGGCCACCTCCAGCGGCGGGCGGAGCGGGTCCGGGCCGTGCGGCATCAGCGCGGGCCCTGGCCCAGCAGCACCCGCATGCGGCGCCCCAGCATCTCGGCCAGCAGCAGCCCGGCCACCGCCAGCACCAGGGAGAAGCCGGCCAGGCGGGCGGCCGTCGCCTCGCCCCCCGGCGTCTGGGTGGCGGCATAGATGGCCAGCGGCAGGGTCTGGGTCTCGCCGGGAATGTTCGAGGCGAAGGTGATGACGGCCCCGAACTCACCCAGCCCGGCGGCGAAGGCGGTCACGGCGCCGGAGAGGATGCCCGGCAGGGCGAGCGGCAGGGTGACGGTCAGGAAGCGGTCCAGCGGGCCGGCGCCAAGGCTGCGGGCCGCCGCCTCCAGGCCGGGATCGACGGCATCGAGGCTGAGCCGCACGGCCCGCACGATGAGCGGGAAGGACATCACCGCCGTGGCCAGGGAGGCGCCGGCGGTGGTGAAGACCAGCCGTAGGCCGAACCAGTCGTTCAGCAGCGCGCCCAC
Organism: Teichococcus aerofrigidensis; assembly: GCF_054073225.1. NCBI lineage: Bacteria > Pseudomonadati > Pseudomonadota > Alphaproteobacteria > Acetobacterales > Roseomonadaceae > Roseomonas > Teichococcus aerofrigidensis. Next base: position 9,926 of record NZ_JBSXMU010000008.1, on the reverse strand, counting down.
CGGCCCGCGCACGCCGAAGGTGACGAGCAGCAGCCAGCCCACCACGACCGGCGGCATGACCAGCGGCAGATGCACCAGGGCATCCAGCAGCGCCCGGCCCGGGAAGCGGCCGCGCGCGAGCAGCCAGGCCGCCAGCACCGCCGGCGGCAGGCCGAAGGCCACCGAGCGCAGCGCCACGGCCAGGCTGAGGCGGACCGCCTGCCACTCCTCCGGGCTCAACCCCAGCGCCCCGCCCTCCATGCGCCCTCCATCCCCCTGGCCTAGGGCGCGCGCAGGCCGAAGCCGAAGCGGCGCCAGGTGTCGGCGGCCCGCGGACCGGACAGGAAGTCCAGCAGGGCGCGGGCCTCGGCATTCCCCTCGGCGCGGCGGGTCAGCGCGAAGGGGTAGGTCACCGGCGGATGGCTGCCCGCCGGGAAGGTGCCGACCACCTTGACGGCCGGCGCGGCGGCAGCGTCCGTGGCATAGACGATGCCGAGCGGCGCCTCGCCACGCTCGACCAGCAGCAGGGCGGAGCGGACATTGTCGGCGCGGGCCAGGCGCGGCGAGACCGTCTCCCACTGCCCCATCCAGCGCAGCGCCGCCTCGGCGTATCTGCCGGCCGGAACATGGGCGGGATCGCCGGTCGCGATGCGGCCGGCGGGCCCGGCCATGGCCAGCAGGTCGCTCTCCCGCTCCAGGGTGACAGCGGCCTGCGGCGAGGCGGCAGGCGCGATCAGCACCAGCGTATTGGCCAGCGGGCTGGTGCGGCTGGCGTCGAGGATCAGGCCGCGCTGCTGCACGTAATCCATCCAGGGCTCGTCGGCCGAGAGGAAGAGATCGGCCGGTGCGCCCTGCTCGATCTGCCGCGCCAGGGCGGAGGAGGCGGCGAAGGACAGGCGTGGCGCCGGGTGGCCCTGGGCGCGCCACTGCTCGGCCAGGGCGCGCAGCGCATCGGTCAGGCTGGCGGCGGCGAAGACGGTGGGGCCTTCCTGGGCCCGGGCCACCGGCGCGGCGGCGAGGCCGGCCAGCAGCAGCAGGGCCGCGAGGCTTCCACGGAGGACGGAACGGCGCGTCATGGCGGGGCTCCCATCGTTGTTCCCGATTGAATATATCGTGGGGCGCCGGCTGCCAATCTCCACCTTCGCCTCAGCCCCTCACACGCCGGCCTCTCCCCCGGGCGGCCGCAGCCGGCGGGGCCGCCGGGTGGCGGGGGCCTCCGCCAGGCCGGCCTCGCTCATGGTGGCCAGGTCGAAGTAGTCGCGCGTGCCGGCATAGCCCTGGCCGCCCATCCGCCCCACCAGGTCCAGCACGGCGGGATCGACGTGGAAGCGTGCATCCACCGCGTCGGCGCGGATATGCGCCTGCACCACCGTGCCCAGCACCACCTCGCGCGAGCCGCCGAGATCCAGGAAGGAATGCAGCCGGCACTCCAGCGCCGCCGGGGCGAGCGCGATGCGCGGGCTGGCCACCGCGACGCCCGGCCGGGTCTCCAGCCCCGCGCGGGCCAGCTCGTCGACCTCCGGCCCGAAGGGCACGGCGGTGACGTTCATCGCCTCCATCAGCGCGTCCGACACCAGGTTGACGGTGAAGACGCCGGTCTCGCGGATGTTGCGGCCGGTGTCCTTGGGGGTGCCGTCGGGGCGGAACTCGATGCCGAGGGCGACCACCGGCGGATCGGCCGACAGGCAGTTGAAGAAGCTGAACGGCGCCGCATTGGCCCGTCCCGTGCCATCCACCGTCGTCACCCAGGCGATCGGCCGCGGCATCACCGTGCCGATCAGCAGCTTGTAGCGCTCGCGCGGGCCGAGGGCGGTGAAGTCGAAGGCGGCGGTCTCCATCGGCGGGCGGTCTCCGGAAGGTCGGGTTCGGGGGCCGGATTGCTCCGGCGCGGCGGCTTCCCATAGGCTGCGGCGGCGGTCCGGTCGATGCCGCGACGCGAAGCGAGGGGGGAAAAGTGCCATGACCGCCGATCTGCTGCTGAGGAATGTGCGCCCGATGGGCGGCGCGGCCACGGATGTCCTGCTGCGCGACGGCCGCATCGCCCGCATCGCGCCGGATCAGCGGGTGGAGAGCGGCGGGATGGAGAACGTGGTCGTGGAGGACGGCGGCGGCGCCATTCTCCTGCCCGGCCTGGTCGAGGCCCACACCCATCTGGACAAGACGCTCTGGGGCATGGGCTGGGTGCCGAACAGCGCCGGCCCCTCGCTGCAGGACAAGATCGACAACGAGCGGGAGAAGCGCCGGGCCCTCGGCATCGATCCGGCGCGGCAATCGGCCCGGCAGGTGGTGCAGTCGGTGGCCAAGGGCACCACGGCGATCCGCAGCCATGTCGATGTGGATACGGTGGTCGGCCTCGCCGGCGTGGAAGGGGTGCTGGCGACGCGCGAGCGCCTGGGCGGGATCTGCGCCATCGAGCTGGTGGCCTTCCCGCAATCCGGCCTGCTGGTGCGCCCCGGCACGCTGGCGCTGATGGAGGAGGCCATGCGCCTCGGCTGCGAGGTGGTGGGCGGCCTCGACCCCTGCGGCATCGACCGCGACCCGAAGGGGCATCTCGACGCCGTCTTCGAGCTGGCGCAGCGCTTCGGCCGGCCGGTCGACATCCATCTGCATGAGGCCGGCCTGCTCGGCGCCTTCAGCATGGAGCTGATCTTCGAGCGGGTGCGGGCGCTCGGGATGCGGGGACAGGCGACGATCAGCCACGCCTTCTGCCTCGGCGACCCGGACACCGCCCTGGTCGAGCGCCTGCTGGCCGAGATCGCCGCGCTCGACATCGCCATCATGACCACCGGCAGCGCCAGCCGCCCGGTGCCCGCCGTGGCGCGGCTGGCCGCGCTCGGCATCCGCACCTGCGCCGGCTCCGACGGCATCCGCGACTGCTGGAACCCCTATGGCGATGGCGACATGCTGGAGCGCGCCATGCTGATCGGCCTGCGCAACAACTTCCGCCGGAACGAGGAGATCGCCCTCGCCCTCGATGTCTGCACCCGCGGCGGCGCCTCGGTGATGCGGCTGCCGGATTACGGGCTGGCGGAGGGCTGCGTGGCCGATCTCGTCCTCGTCGCGGGGGAGAGCCTGGCCGAGGCGGTGGTCGCGCATCGCGAGCGGAAGCTGGTGCTGCGGCGGGGCCAGGTGGTGGCGCGGGACGGCAGGGCCCTGGTCACGGTTCCCTGAGGCGGGCCCTTGTCCCCGCCCTCCCCGACGCGGCTCCATTGTTGGCGAGGGGGGATTGGCCCTAGAGTCACCCCGCCATCCGCGCGGATGGCCTGGAATGGCTGGTTGCGGGGGGCTGGCAGAAAACCGCCCCGGAGGGCGGAAGGCCGGGAAGGCCATGCTGCATCCGGATCGCTACTGACACGTTTCAGCCTCATCGACAGCCGTAAACGCGATAACCCTGGAGAACGGGATGCCAGCCAAGAAGACCGGTGAAGCCAAGGCCACCACCAAGCCGAAGGCCACCACCAAGCCCAAGGATGGCAGCAAGCCGAATGCCCTGCAGAAGCCGCTGACCCCCTCGGCCGAGCTCGCCGCCATCGTGGGCGACGGCCAGATCGCCCGCGGCGAGGTGGTCAGCAAGGTCTGGGACTACATCAAGTCGAACAACCTGCAGAATCCCGAGAACAAGCGGGAGATCCTGGCGGATGCGAAGCTGGAGAAGGTCTTCGGCAAGCCCAAGGCGACCATGTTCGAGATGAACAAGTTCCTGGCCGCTCACCTGAAATAGCCTCCTCCCGGGAGGAGGCGCCGGGGACGCGCGAGGCGTCCCCGCATGTTCCCCGTCATCCCGTGACGAGCTTGCAACCACCGTCGGCGATGGGCCGGAAGGCCTGATCCGCTGGTGTGGTGCCTACCAGCTTCAACAGGTCCCACGGGCCGCTGCTCTCCTCCGGCTTCTTGGCCTCGAAGAGGTAGGCCGGGTGGATCTTGCGCCCGTCGGCCCGAATCAGGCCCCGGCCGAAGCAGTCGTCATCCGTCGGCATGGCTTTCATCGCGGCACAGACCGCGCGCCCATCCGCCTTGGCGCGTGCCACGCCCATCTCGGCCACCACCTTCAGGTAGTGCAGTGTGGCCGAATAGGCCGAGGCATGGTCCATGTTCGGATAGTTGCCATTGGCCAGGCGCGGCCTGACCCGCTGGGTGAAGGCCCGCGTGCGGTCATTCAGATCCCAGTAGAAGGTCTCGGTCAACGTCAGCCCCTGCGCGACATTCAGGCCGAGGGCCTTGACGTCCTGGATGAAGGCGACCAGCGCGGCAATGCGGATGCCCTGGCGGTTCAGGCCGAATTCCGCCGCCTGCTTGACGCAGTTCAGCATGTCGGTGCCGGCATTGGCGAGGGCGAGGACGTCGGCCCTGCGCGCCCGCGCCTGGATCAGATAGGAGGAGAAGTCCGTATTGCCCGGGAAGGGATGCAGGGCGGCGCCGACGACCTCGCCACCCTCCGCCTCGATCATCCGCGTGGCATCGGCCTGCATGGTCTTGCCGAAGGAATAGTCGGCCACCAGGAAGAACCAGCGTTTGCCGCCGGCTCGCACCAGGGAGCGGGCGGTCGAATTGGCATTGCACCATGTGTCGTAAGGCCAGTGAATGGTGTTGGGGCTGCACTGGCGGCCGGTCAGCTCGGAACTGGCGGCGCCGGTGTTGAGGTGCAGCTTGTTGCGCTCCGTCACCAGGCCGTTCACCGCCAGGGCGATGGCCGATTGCCCTGCATCCATCACCACGTCGACATCCCCCTGGTCGAACCACTGCCGGACGATGTTGAGGCCGACATCGGGGCGGTGCTGGTGATCCGCAAGCAGCACCTCGACCTTGATGCCGCGCTCGGCGGCACCGAAGTCGAGCACCGCCTGCTCGGCGCAAATGGCGCCATTCTGGCCCGTGATGTCCTTGTAGGCGCCGGACAGATCAGTCAGCACGCCGATGCGCAGGGTGTCGCCCTTCTGCGCCCGCGCGGGCCGCTGCATGCCGGGCGCGAGGAGTGTGGCCGCGCCAGTGCCCAGCAAGGCGCGACGGCCCAGCCCCGAAGATACCAGCCCCGAAGATACCTGCATCTTGAATCCCTCCCTGATATCGCAATTTCATTGAATGAAATTGCATTTCAGGAATGATGGCAGTTTCTCGAACGGGATGGAACGTGATTCACGCCCCGACGCCGCTCAGGCCAGGGCGGCGTCGAACCCATCCGGCACCACGCCGCGCGGCGCGGCGGCGGCATAGGGGCCTCGTGCCAGGAACCGGCCGGAGCCGGGGCGCGCCAGCACCTCCCCCTCGCGCACCGCCACCTCGCCGCGCCGGATCGTCACCACCGGCCAGCCCTTCACCGCCATCCCCTCCCAGGGGGTGTAGTCGATGGCGTGGTGCAGTTCGGCATTGCGGATGGTGCGCTCGGCATCGGGGTCCCAGAGCGCCAGGTCGGCATCGGCGCCCGGCATCAGGCTGCCCTTGCGTCCCTCCAGCCCGAAGAGCCGCGCGGCGTTGGCGGAGGAGAGACGGACGAAGGCCGGCAGGTCGATCCGCCCTTTCGACACGCCCTCGGAGAACAGCACCGGCAGCCGCGTCTCGATTCCCGGCACGCCGTTCGGGATGGCGTTGAAGGCCGGGGTGCCATCGGGGCGGGAGGCCGCCTCCCCCGTGCCATAGGCGCTGCTCCCCGCCACGCGCTTCTGCGTGGCGAAGGAGAAGCCGCAATGATCGGAGCTGACGACGTCCAGCGTGCCGTCCTGGATGCGCGCCCAGACCCGCTCGCGCTCCGCCGCCTCGCGCAGCGCCGGGGAGCAGACCGCCTTGGCGCCGGCGAAGTCCGGCCCGACCAGATCCTCGTGCGAGAGCGTCAGATACTGCGGGCAGGTCTCGCCCCAGACCTTCACGCCGCGCGAACGGGCCCGGGCGATCTCGGCCGCCGCCTCCTCGCAGGAGACATGGAACACCTGGATCGGCTGGTCCACCAGCTCGGCGAGCGCGATGGCGCGGTGTGTCGCCTCCCGCTCCACCACCGGCGGGCGCGACCAGGCGTGCTGCAGCGGATCCGTCAGCCCGGCCTTCAGCAGGGCCTGGATGCGCCAGCCGATGGCATCGAAATTCTCGCAATGCACGGTGACGAAGGCCCCGAGCCGCTTCGCCGTGGCCAGCACCTCCAGGTACTGCGCATCGGTCAGGCGCAGCGGGTCATAGGTCAGGAAGACCTTCAGGCTGCGGATGCCGCGGGCGACCAGCGCCGGCACCTCGCGCGCCATGACCTCGGGCGTCGGGTCGGTGATGATCTGGTGGAAGGAGTAGTCGGCGCGGGAGGCGCGGGCGCGCGCCTCGTAGCCGGGCGCGCTGGCGGCCAGGCTGTGGCCCTTCCATTGCGGCAGGAAGCAGAGGAAGGCGGTGGTGCCGCCGGCCAGGGCGGCGGCCGAGCCGCTGTCGAAGCTCTCCTCCTGCGCCGAGCCGTCCTGGCCCAGCTCCTCCAGGTGGCAATGCGAATCCAGCCCGCCGGGGGTGACGATCAGGCCGCGCGCGTCGATCTCCTCGGCGCCGCGGCCGAGCCCCCGGCCGAGCGCCGCGATGCGCCCCTCGCGGATGCCGAGATCCGCCTCGAACACTTCCGCCGCGCTGGCCAGGGTGCCGCCACGGATCACCAGGTCGAAGTCATGCGCCGCCATCGGTCGCTCCTTTTCCGTCTCTGTTCCCGGGATCAGTCGCGCAGCGCGCCGAAGAGGCGGCCCCAGCCTTCGACGCGGGCGGGATCGACGCCGGCGAGGACCAGGCTCTTCCAGACCACCGTCGCGATGGTGTCATAGACCGGCAGGCCCAGTTCCGCCTCCATCGCCTCGACCAGCGGCGCGGCGCGCAGATTGGTGCAGACCACGGCCAGGGCGTCCGCCCCCTCCCCGGCCACCGCCCGCGCCAGGTCGCGCAGCCGCCCGGCCCCCACCTCGGAGAAGGCGAAGTTCTCGCTGAGGCCGAGATGCCGCTCGGCGGCGCAGGGAAAGCCGAGCGCCGCGTAGTTGGCCAGGATGCGGGACTGTACGTCGGCGGTATAGGGCGTCACCAGGCCCAGGCGCTGCACGCCGGTCCGGCGCAGGATCTCGTTCAGCGCCAGCATCGAGGTGGTGGCGGGGATGCCGGTGGCCTCGGTGATGCGGCGGCAGAGCCGCTCATCCGCCTCGAAGCCCAGCCAGCCGGAGGAGGTGCCGTTCCAGGCGATGACATCGACCCGGGCATGGCCCAGCAGTTCGGCGGCGCGCAGGATCTCGCTATCGTCGAACTGCGCCAGGGCGCCGGGCGACAGGGCGATCTCGGTGACGCGGAAGCGGGCGAAATGCGCCGAGACCTCGGGCAGGCCCGCGACCATGGCCTGGGTCACCGGCTCCAGCACGGTGTTGGAAGAGGGCGTCAGCATGCCCAGCAGCACGCGCCGGGGGGTCTCGGTCTCGGCCATGATCGTCTCCATCGGCGGTCGGGGCGGCGGAAAGCCAGCAAGCAGCATGCCAGCCAGGGCGGCGGGCGCAATCCACCCCGGCCGCCGATTTGACGCGGCCCCGCCGGGCCGCAACTCTGTGCCCGGCCGATGGGACAGCCGCGGGGAGAGGATGAGGCGGGATTTCGACACGGTGGTGCTGGGCGGCGGCATGATGGGCGCCGCCATCGGCTACGGCCTGGCCCGGCTCGGGCAGCGCTGCGCCATTCTGGACGAGGGCGACACGGCCTTCCGCGCCAGCCGGGGCAACTTCGCGCTCGTCTGGGTGCAGAGCAAGGGGCTGGGCCTGCCCGCCTACTCCGACTGGACGCGGCGCTCCGCCGCGCTCTGGCCCGGCTTCGCCGCCGCGCTGCGGGAGGAGACCGGCGTGGATTGCGGCCTGTCCCAGCCCGGCGGCTTCACCCTGCTGCTCTCCGAGGCCGAGGCCGCCCGCCGCGTGGATCTCATGACCCGGCTGCAGGCCCAGCCGGGCTTCAATCCCTTCCCCTGGGAGATCTGGGACCGTGCCCGGCTGCGCCAGGTCTTTCCCGGCATCGGGCCCGAGGTGATCGGCGCCTGCCACACGCCGCTGGATGGGCATGTGAACGCGCTCCGCGGCTTCCGCGCCCTGCACACCGCCTTCGCGCAGCGGGGTGGGGCCTACCGGCCGGAACATCCGGTCGAGCGGCTGGAGGCGCTGCCGGGGGGTGGCTTCCGCATCGCCACCCCGCACGGGGCCTTCTCCGCCGGGCGGGTCGTGCTGGCCGCCGGCAATGCCAATGCCCGGCTGGCGCCGATGCTCGGCCTGCGCGCGCCCGTGCGGCCGCAACGCGGCCAGGTGCTGGTGACGGAGAAAGCGGCGCCCTTCCTCACCCATCCCGTCGTCAACCTGCGGCAGACCGACGAGGGCGGCATCATGATTGGCGACAGCGCCGAGGAGGCGGGCTTCGACACCGGCCAGGGCCTCGGCGTCATGGCGCTGATGGCGCGCCGCGCCGCCCGCATGTTTCCCGACCTCGCCCGGCTCAACATCGTCCGCGCCTGGTCGGCCCTGCGGGTCATGACGCCGGATGGCTTCCCGATCTACGAGGAATCGGACAGCGCCCCCGGTGCCTTCCTCTGCAACTGCCACAGCGGCGTCACCCTGGCCGCCGCGCATGCCCTGGCGCTGGCGCCCATGCTGGCGGAGGGCCGGCTGGAGGCCGGGACCCTCGGCCCCTTCACCGCCCGGAGGTTCGATGTTCCAGCGACTGCCTGAGGCGCGCCGCCCCGCCCTGCCCTTCCTGCTGGATGGCGCGCCGGCGGAAGGGCGCGAGGGCGACAGCGTCGCCGCCGCCCTGCTGGCGCTGGGCCAGGATGCCTGCCGCGAGAGCGCGGTCTCCGGCCAGCCGCGCGGCGGCTACTGCATGATGGGCGTCTGCTTCGACTGCCTGGTGGTGATCGACGGCATTGGCAACCGCCAGGCCTGCCTGACGCCGCTGCGCGCCGGCATGGTGGTGGAGACGCAGCGCGGCCGGCGGGAGCCGGCGCGGTGAGCGCCCCGCCCCCGGGCGAAGCCGCCCCGCGCGACGCCTATGACATCGTCGTCGTCGGCGCCGGCCCGGCGGGGCTGTCCGCCGCCGCCGTGGCCGCCGGGCAGGGCGCCTCGGTGCTGCTGCTGGACGAGGGGATGGGACCGGGCGGGCAGATCTATCGTGGCATCGCCAACCCCGCCCTGCCGGACCGCCGCATCCTCGGCGCCGATTACTGGAAGGGCGAGGCGCTGCTCCGCGCCTTCGCCGCCAGCGGCGCCGCCTATCATCCCTGCGCCGCCGTCTGGCATCTGGATGCGGCGCGGCGGGTGGGCTTCTCGCGGGAGGGCAGGGCGCATCTGGTGCAGGCCGGGCAGGTGGTGCTGGCGACCGGGGCGCTGGAACGTCCCTTCCCCGTCGCCGGCTGGACGCTGCCGGGCGTGCTGAGCGCCGGCGCGGCGCAGACGCTGCTGAAGGCGCAGGGCCTGGCCGCCACGGGCCGCGTCGTGCTGGCCGGCTGCGGCCCGCTGCTCTGGCTGCTGGCCAGCCAGCTCGTCGCCGCCGGGCGGCCCCCGGCCCTGCTGCTCGACACCACGCCGGCGGGCAACTGGCGCCACGCCCTGCCCCACCTGCCGGGCTTCCTGGCCTCGCCCTATGCCCGCAAGGGGCTGGCGCTGATGGCCCGGGTGCGGCGCGCCGTGCCGGTCATCGGCGGCGTCACCGATCTGGCCATCGAGGGCGAGGCGCGGGCCGGGCGCGTGACCTATCGGCGGGGCGGCGCGGCCCCGGCCGGCCTGCCGGTGGACCATGTGCTGCTGCACCAGGGCGTGACGCCCAACCTCAACCTGGCCGCCGCCGCCGGCTGCGCGCTGGACTGGGAACCGGTCCAGGCCTGCTTCCAGCCGCGCACCGATGCCTGGGGCCTGACCACCCGGCCGGGGATCTGGCTGGCGGGCGACGGGGCGGGCATCGCCGGGGCCGAGGCCGCCGCGGCGCGCGGC